>JAICJP010000254.1 GCA_025928375.1 Candidatus Sulfotelmatobacter sp. | reverse complement strand
GCTCGCAGATTTCAATCCCGGAGTAAGACTACCCCGCCCCAATCGTCCCGGCTTCTGGGGCCAGCCGCAACTCCAGGTAGAAGTCCGCATTGACGATTACCATACCTTCAAGGGATGGAACTGGGTCCGCGGCCACTTCCTCTCCATGGACAAAGGCACAACCCGCGGTCTGATGAGTGCAGAACTTTTCCGTATTGCGCTCCCCACCCGCAGCGGCCGCGAGATCGCCGAATTCAGCCCGGCTGGCTTAGACCTAGACGAAGTCCGCCGCGCCTGCGACCTGACCCCCAAAAAGCCAAGCAAAGATTAACGCGGCAGGGACACCCCCTGACCCCTATCCCCTAACCCCTGTCCCCTGACTCTTACCCCCCATGCCTTTCCGCAGACACTTGCCCCGCCCAGCCTAAACTGGCACCCTGAACTCTGTACCGAGGGTCCCCATGGACAGCAGCACCATCACCGCGTTGGCCTTCTTCTTCTTCCTCGCTGGCGTCCTGATCTACGCCGTTATTCTCTATAACGGCCTGGTCCGTCTCCGCAACGAGAATGACCGCGCCTGGGCCAACATCGATGTGCTCCTCAAACAGCGCCACGACGAAATCCCCAACCTGGTCGAAACCGTAAAGGGCTACATGCAGCACGAACAGCAAACGTTGCTTGCCGTCACCCAGGCCCGGGCAGATTCAATGAACGCCTCCAGCGTCGGACAAAAAGCGGTAGCCGATCTTAAGATCGCCAATGCCCTCCACGGTCTGTTCGCCGTTGCAGAAAACTATCCTCAACTCAAAGCCAACGAAAATTTCCTGAAGTTACAGAACCGCATCACCGAACTGGAAGAGCGCATCGCCGACCGCCGCGAATTCTTCAACGACGACGTCAACACCTACAACACCCGCATCGGCCAGATCCCCGACGTCTTCGTAGCCAGCTTCATGAACCTGAAGCGTCGTGAGATGTTCAAGGTTTCAGAACAAGACCGCAGCCAGGTAGAAGTCTCTTTTCACGGCGCCACTCGAGCCTGAGTCGAAGTTCCTTCGCGTTTGTGCATTCCGAAGCCAAACCTGCTCCCTAGTTCCTGATCCCTAATCCCTGCCCTTGTAACGTCGGACCACTTGCTAAGCGTCATCCATCATGTCAATTTTCGCCGTTCTTAGATGAAAGACCCGTACTAGAATATTGAAGCTACGTCTTCGGAGGTTCCGGCATGCATCCCTCCCCGAAAACTCTGCTAGCGGCAGCGATTCTCTTGCTTGCTTCCGTCTCAATAGCTCAGCAATCCACGCCCTCCACTGAGGCCGCCCTGTTGGGCCGGCTTTCCTATGACAACTCCGGATTTGCGCAACCCGGAAGCGTTGTGCACGTGTGCTTCGCCGTTTCCAGGAATGGAGACTATCGCATTCTGCGGTCTCGAATGACGGCCACACTCAAAGTCTGCATGGCAAGATGCCGAAGGAAGAATTTCGCCACTTCTCCAACCTGCTGCAAGCTCCTGAATTCCGGAATCTGTCGGGGAATGGTGGCGGTCTGAATCGCCAGAAAGCGGAGACCTTAGCAGCGGAGATCGCGGCGGCTCAAAACATCAAGCGACTAGTACGGTTCCTCAGCCAAGCGACCACGCCCACTATGGAAGCCGCCTCTTAGCTGAGGTGAGAGCAAGAACTCGGCCGCCGCGACCATTACGGGCAGAAAAGATATAAGATCACGGACTTTTTCAACACCCACGGGATGTTACGCCAACTCAGCCTGCAGCGGGTCTGCTACCATCGCTGAATGTTCAACTTTGGGAAACCGAAAACCGTTGGCGACTGGGTCGTTCACATCGCCGGGGCCCTCGTCGCAATATTCCTTGTATGGTGGATGCTACGGATGTACGTACTGTAATAACCTAGCGGGCCTTGTCAACGAGTGACATCGGGATGTTAAGTCAGTCAGTCTAATCAGTGAGAATGTGCGCCACGACCAAGATGAGAATAGCTCCAGACAAAAGGGTTGCTGCTCCCAATAGAAGAACCACTGCTTGATGGCGAAGAATTTCAATCCCAGCGATAACTTCTCGCCGTAGTTCGTGATCCTCTCTCCAAGTTCTGAAAAGCTTTAGAAAGCCCGCAAATGCCACAAACGCAGGAATGCCAATGAACAATACCGCGGCCCACAGATGTGGCATGTGTTCAGTCCATTCATACAGAATCCAGCTTGTGTGCGCAGGCTCGTAGGCCGTCGGCTGCATTAGCCTCAAAGCTCCAGCCAGAAGCAACAGGGTTGCCGGCAATACCATCAACCACTCACCTATCGCAAATACGACGATCGGAAGCCGTTTGGAGTTTGACATAGGGAACCTCGTCTTCACTTTATGTCACAAAGTACATCGCGATGTCAAGGTTGTTCCCTTCCATTCCTAGGCCCTAGCGCTCATTGAGGGGCTTTGAGTGATATACGGATGTTTCGGTCAATGATCTGTGGCTTAACGCTGGATCCTGACTGCCTGTTCGACGGCATTGATCCCTGGCGGGTCACGCTAATAGTCGCGCCGCATCCTTCGCGTAATACGTCAGAATAATACTGGCCCCGGCGCGCCGAATGCTGAGCAGCGACTCCATCATCACCCGCTCTCGCTCGATCCACCCATTCCGCGCCGCCGCCTCAATCATCGCGTACTCCCCGGACACTTGGTACGCGGCCAGCGGCAATTCAAACCGCTCTCGCGCAGCCGCAATCACATCGAGATAAGGCATAGCCGGCTTCACCATGATCATGTCTGCGCCTTCCTCGATATCCGCCTCAATCTCGCGCATGGCCTCGCGAATGTTGGCCCCGTCCATCTGGTACGATCGCCGGTCTCCAAACTGCGGCGCCGAATCCGCCGCCTCCCGGAACGGTCCGTAAAATCCTGAAGCAAACTTCGCCGCATAGGAAAGAATCGGCGTATTGATCAATCCTGCTTCATCGAGAGCCTTGCGAATGGCCCCCACCCGCCCATCCATCATGTCGGAAGGCGCAATGATATCGATGCCCGCCTTTGCCAGCGAAACCGAGGTCCGCGCCAGCAACTCGAGCGATGCATCATTCACAATTTCGTACTCGGTTGTGGCCGCCGGAGGCGCAGCCACCGCCGCTCCCAGCGACTGCGGCGCCGCCTTCACGATCCCGCAATGCCCATGCGACATGTATTCGCAAAGGCAGACGTCGCCCATCAAAATCAGCTTCGGAACTTCGCTCTTGATCGCCCGCGCCGCCTGCTGCACGATCCCGTTCTCGTGCCACGCCCCGGTCGCGACCTCATCTTTCTTGTCGGGCAAGCCAAACAAAATCGCCGACGGCACGCCCAGCCGGTGCACTTCCTGAGCTTCCTTCACCGCCTGATCCACCGACAGGTTGAAGACCCCCGGCATCGACTTCACTTCCTTCCTCACGCCCTCCCCAGGACAAACGAACATGGGATAAATAAAGGCATCGGGCGTGAGCCGGGTCTCGCTCACCAGGTTGCGAAGCTCAGTTGTTCGACGAAGCCGTCGTAGACGCGTTACAGGAAATGCCATAAAGATTCACCGAAAGATAACTCAAGCATATGCCTTTCCACTCCAAATTCTAGATCATTGCCACCGAAAGTAGCGCAGATAGCCCTTGCCCACCTAGGGACGGACCCATGGGTCCGCCCCGCGAAGGCGAAGCCGAGCGCAGATGCGCTGGCAGGTTTTCCCGTATTCCCCGATTGAAAACCCAAGTGACCAAAGTAACCCTCCCCTTCCCGCAGTTCTCCGCCTCCCCACATAACTCCCATAAAATGTCTCCGGATGACTCCGTTTCGCGAGCACCGCTGGTTTGTCGCGGCGGCCGGGATCACTCTGGCCTTCTCCGCAGTGTCTCTGGTCGCGCACCCCAGCCTCGCCCTCACGGCCTTTGCCGACATCGCCGGCCTGCTGCTCATGCTCGCCGCGATGGCAATCACCCTGAGTAACGCCTGGCGCCGCCCCGGCCAGGAGCGCAGCTTCTGGGCCCTCATGGCTCTGGGATTCTCTTGCTGGGTGACAAATCAGGCAGCCTGGACCGTCTGGGAGACCGTTCTTCACCGTCCGGTCCCCGACCCCTTTGTTTTTGATATCGTCCTGTTCTTCCACGCAGTGCCCATGTTCGCCGCCGTGGGTTGGCGTCCCGACCTGCAAAACAAAGAAGGGAAAGTCCTCCTCAGCCTCCTGAATTTCCTAATGCTGCTCGGCTGGTGGATCTTCCTTTATGCCTTCATCGTCTTCCCGCAGCAGTATGTGAACTTCAACGTTGACAAATACAACCTCTACTACGATCGCCTCTATGGTTCCGAACATCTTTTCTTGCTCGCGATTTTGGCCATAGCCGCTTTCACGAGCTCTGGGCACTGGCGCCGTCTCTACTCCCACTACCTGGGCGCTTTCTGCGTCTATGCTGTGAATTCCCAGTTGCTCGATC
Organism: Candidatus Sulfotelmatobacter sp.; assembly: GCA_025928375.1. Classification (GTDB taxonomy): domain Bacteria; phylum Acidobacteriota; class Terriglobia; order Terriglobales; family Acidobacteriaceae; genus Sulfotelmatobacter. The sequence goes on along the minus strand of JAICJP010000254.1, from coordinate 2,008 downwards.
GTGCCGCTGCCGACGGCTCGTATTACTCGGGAAGCCCTTATGACATCCCCCTGATTGCTACCGTGGCCTGGTGCGCTGCAGCCTCGCTCTCGGCTGGCGATTGGGTGTTGACGCCCACCAAATTCAATCTCCATCCCGGATGGAAAAAAGTCGTCCCTCGCATGGCCATGCTGGCCATCCTTTCCCTGCCGGTGTTGGGCCTGTGGGCAGTGTTGTACGATCGTTCTCCCATCCCCTCGCGCATGTTCCGCCTATACACCGTGCTGATCACGATGCTCATAATGGCGGGCTTCGTTTTCCTGCGCCAGTATTTCCAGGACCAGACGCTTATCGCGCTCTTGCGTGAGTCCCGCCGCGCCTACGACAGCCAGAAGCAGCTTCAGAGCCAGTTAGTGCAGAAAGAGAAACTTGCTTCTCTCGGCAATCTCGTGGCCGGAGCCGCACAGGAAATCAACCATCCTCTGAACGCGATCATGAGTTACTCAGAGGAGCTCTGGACTCAGGAGCGCCTCGGCGACCAGCAAAACACGCTGCTTCGCAAAATCGTCAACCAGGCCCGTCGCACCAGCGATCTAGTCGCCAATCTCCTCAGCTTTGCCCAGCAAGCGCCGGGAGAAAAAACTTCCGTAGATGTCGGCGTGCTCCTCACCCGCGCTTCTCACATGCTGGAGTCGCGTCGCGCACCGGGAAAAATCCAGGTGCGGCTCTCTATCGGCAAAGATTTCCCCCGTGCCAGCGCGAACGCCAACCAGTTGTTTCAGGTTTTCGTCGAGATTATCGAAAATGCCATGGACGCCGTCGAAGAAGCAGGCGGCGGATCCCTCGACATTACTGCCGCCACTCAGTCCTCGGACCTGATTCTGAAGTTCTCCGATACCGGCCCCGGCATCCGCGAGCCGCACCGCGTCTTCGATCCCTTCTACACCACCAAGCCCGTCGGCAAGGGAACCGGCCTTGGTCTCAGCGCAGTCTACGGAGTGATCCAGGATCACGGTGGACAGATCACCTGCCGCAACAAGCCTGAAGGCGGCGCCGAATTCACCATCCGTCTCCCCCTCTCCTCCCAACCAATAGCCCAAGGCGCTGGCGCCAGCTGAGCTGCTAACCCTTTCCCCTGGGCGCCGCCACTTCCCGCCGCTCCTGTAACATAAACTCCATGCCGCCGCAGTTGCTCCACACTTCCTCGCGCCTTCTGGAATTCGAATCGCTGCGCGACCTGCTGCGCGGATACGCCCCTTCTCCCCTCGGCCAGACCCGCATCGCGAACCTGAACCCCTCTACCGACGCAGCTTGGATCCAGACCCAGCAGGAAGTGGCCACCGAGATCCGTGAATTCCGCCGCGTCGGAGGACGCTTCGACTTTGCCGGCCTCATCGACATCGGAGACCTCGTAGAACAAGCGCGCATCACCGGCGTCGCTCTGGAAACAACCCAGATCCGCGACGTCATCCTGGTCGTCGATCGCGCCGCCGAATGGCGCGAGATCGCCAGGCACCCCCCCGCCGCGATGCGCTCCGAATGGCGTCAGGTCCACCAACTCTCGGACCGCATCGCCGATTTCACAGAATTCCTCCGCGGCTTCCGCAACAAAATTCAGCCCGACGGAACTCTCGAAGACAAAGCCTCGCCCGAACTCTCCCGCATCCGCCGCGAAATGGAAAAGCAGCGTCGGACGATCCAGGAATCCCTGCGTGGCTACCTGCGCCGCCTCGCCGAAGGCGGCACCGTCCAGGATGAGCTGATCACCATCCGCGGCGAACGTTTCGTCATCCCCGTAAAAATCGAGCAGAAGCGCCGCGTCCAGGGCGTAGTTCACGGTGCCAGTTCCAGCGGCCAGACCGTCTTCGTCGAGCCCCTGGAGACCATTGAGCAAAACAACGAATTAGTCCGCCTGCTGGAAGAAGAGCAAGCCGAAATCCACCGCATCCTGCTGGAAATGACCCAGCGCATAGGAGCGCATGCCGCCCAGATTTTAGCCGCAGTAGAAGCACTATCAGAACTGGAACTT
>JAICJP010000209.1 GCA_025928375.1 Candidatus Sulfotelmatobacter sp. | reverse complement strand
GGAGTCGAGCTGCGCTCGACCGGACAGGCGATGGCGGCTGTTCCTACACAAGCGAGGCCATATCGATTACGAACCGGTAGCGCACGTCACTTTTCAGGACGCGCTCGTACGCTTCGTTCACTTTCTGGATCGGAATCATCTCGATGTCGCAGGCAATCTTGTGCTGGCTGCAGAAATCGAGCATCTCCTGGATTTCGTGAATGCCGCCGATCTGCGAGCCCGCGATACTGCGTCGACGACTCGTCAGGGCGAACGCGCCTACAGGAATATCTTTTTCAGGCAGCCCCACTACCACCATGGTTCCATCCAACTTCAGCAGGTCCAGATACTGGCTCCAATCAATCTGCGCCGAGACCGTGTTGAGGATGAGATCGAATGTGCCCGCCAGCTTGGTAAAGGTTTCAGGATCGGAAGTGGCGTAGAAATGATCCGCCCCCAGCCTCTTGCCGTCGGCTTGCTTCTTCAGGGACTGGCTGAGCACCGTGACGTCCGCGCCCATCGCGTGAGCCAGCTTGACGCCCATGTGGCCGAGTCCGCCCAGACCGATGATAGCGACCTTCTTCCCGGGTCCGGCTTTCCAGTGCCGGAGAGGAGAATACAGCGTGATGCCCGCGCATAGCAGCGGCGCACATTGTTCCAGAGGAAGATTGCCGGGCATGCGCAGCACGTAATTCTCGTCGGCAACGATGCGATCGGAATAACCTCCATAGGTGGGCGCACCTTGTTGATCGCGGCCGTTATAAGTCCAGACGGTTTGCACGCTGCAGTACTGCTCCATCCCGGCCTTGCATTCGGGACAAGTGCGGCATGAATCCACATAACAGCCCACGCCAACTTTGTCGCCTACCTTGTATTTCGAAACCTTGCTGCCCACCGCGATCACAATGCCAGCAATCTCATGACCCGGGACCATGGGAAAGATTGCTTCCTCCTGATACTCGCTCCATTCATCACGCGCCTGGTGGATATCGGAGTGGCAGATGCCGCAGTATTTAATGTCGATCACCACGTCGTGCTCCCGCGGCTCACGGCGCTCAAAGCGATAGGCTCCCAGCGGAGCTTTAGGTTTTACAGCGGCATATCCTTTGCACGTGCTCATGATTTCTTTCCTTTCGAATGATTACCGCGCTTGCAGTTTGCATACTCCATGCTAGTTGATATACTTCGCGCTCGGTTAACCCAACTCGGATAAAAAAACAACGTGCGCTCATTGAACCTGCTGCTTCTTCCCTTTGTTCTGCTGGCCATCTCCGTGGCACAAGAGAATCCTTCCCAAACTCCTTCCAAGCCGCCATTCAAGCTGCAGGAAGTGATGATTCCGGTGCGCGATGGCGTCCACCTGCAAACTGCCATTCTCACCCCCGTGGATCAGCCGGGTCCGTTGCCCATTCTGTTCCGCCGCACGCCCTACGGAGTGCCTGAGAAACCGCTGGAGCTGATGCCCGCCTCGCTGAAAGAACTTGCCCAGGATGGCTACATCTTTGTCATCCAGAACCTGCGGGGACGCTTCAAGTCGGAAGGCAAGTTCGATCTGACCTCCCGGGTGGATCTCAACGATCCCAAAGCGACCAACGAGACCACCGACGCCTACGACTCCATCGAGTGGCTGCTGAAAAATGTTCCCAACAACAACGGGAAAATTGGCATGTACGGTGTCTCTTACGATGGCTTGACCACCGCTCTCACTCTTCTGCATCCGCACCCCGCACTCAAGGCCATCAGCGAGCAGGCCTCGCCCGTCGATCAGTGGATGAATGACGACGACCATCGCTACGGCGCGCTGCGCGAAAGTTACGATTTCGAATACGCAGTCATGGAGCAGGCGGACAAAAACAAGAACACCCATTTCGACTTCGACGTTTACGACACCTACGAGTGGTACCTGGATCTGGGACCGCTGTCCAATATCAACGCCAAGTATCTGCACGGCTCAATTCCTTACTGGAATTCAACTATCGACCATCCGGACTACGATGACTTCTGGAAAAGGGAAGCGTGGGTGCGGCAACTTCATGCCTCGACCGTTCCCAACCTCAATGTAGCCGGATTCTGGGACCAGGAAGATCCCTGGGGACCGTGGCAGATTTTCCGCCATGCGGAAGAGAGCGACCCGCAACACACCAACTTCATCGTGGCTGGTCCGTGGTTCCACGGGGAGTGGCAGGCGCCCAAGGGCGACAGCATCGGGCTGATTCCTTTCGGCGGACACGAAACCTCGCGCGAATTCCGCGAAAACATCGAAGCGCCCTTCTTCCGTTACTACCTGCACGACCAGGGCGAAAAGCCGCAGTGGCAGGCCAGCACATTTCAGAGCGGATCCAATACCTGGCACACGTATCCGGCATGGCCTCCCAAAGAAGCCAAGAGTACGAATCTTTATCTCTACGCCGATGGAACCTTGTCGTTTACGGCTCCGGATTCGACCTCGGGCAAGAAGTTTCGCCAGTACGTATCCGATCCGGCAAATCCCGTGCCCTATCGCACTCGACCGGTTTCGCCGACCTATCCCGGCGGCGATTGGCGCACGTGGGAAGTTGCGGACCAGCGCTTCGTCGAGAACCGTCCTGATGTTCTCTCTTTCGTCAGCGCGCCACTCGATCACGATCTGACTATCACGGGCCCGCTCGCGGCCGATCTGTTCGCGTCGACCTCGGGCACAGATAGCGATTTCGTGGTGAAGTTAATCGACGTGTATCCGCAGGACGCGCAAAAGAATTCGTGGAATCCCGACGAAGGCCCCAAGCCCGGGCAGTACGCCCAATCGCTGAATGGCTACGAGTTGCCCATCGCCATGGAAGTTCGCCGCGGCCGTTATCTGCAGAGCTTCGAAACTCCGCATCCCCTCACCGCCAGCAAGCCCACGGAATGGAACATCCCCCTGCGAGATCATGACCACGTGTTTCTGACTGGACATCGGATCATGGTCCAAATCCAATCGACGTGGTTCCCGGTCATCGACCGCAACCCGCAGAAGTTTGTGCCCAGCATCTACCAGGCGAAAGCGAGTGATTTTGTCTCCGCGACGCAGCGGATTTATTGTTCGCCGGATATGCCGTCGCATCTGGTGCTGCCAGTGATGCCCTAAGGGTGGGGACAGCCAATGGCGGCTGTCCTACATGCTCACTTTCCGCCCGCGGTTCCGTGCTGACCTAGCCACGAGGCTAGCTTGTTCTCCTGCTCGGCTTTCAATTCCACACAGTTGTCGATTCGTTCCAGCGACTGCTTATAGGTGCGCTCGGCCGCGGCGACCTTGTGCGCGGCAAAGAAATCGGTCACCTGGTCGCGCATCCCCGGATCGCAGAAGACGCCGGTTGCGCCCACGACGGTGGCGCTGGCGAAGGGACCTCCAGCCTTCTCCAGTTCCGGCCAGTGCTGCCGAATGAAATCCCAAGCGACCTTTTCCCCGGCGGGATTCGCCAAAACGCTGGTCACCAGTTGCAGCGCATCCTGGGAGCGCACCTCTGGCGAAACGGCAAACTGCAAGGTTCGCTCCAGCAATTTGGTATCGGTAAACTGCGGCAGGGTAAAGAAGTACTCATAGTATTCTTCGGGCGATTTGGTATTCTTGAGCGCGTTCATGACCTTGTCATAGAAATCCGGGCCGGCATCCAGAGCCGCCAGCGGAAGCGCCACTCCTGCCAGATCGTGATCGACCGACGAAGGATCTGCCAGAGCTTTGTCCGAGATCTTGCGGGCTTCGGTTAGGGCCTCCGGATCGCGCGCGTTATACCCCAGTGCGTTGAACAAGTGAGCCCGCAACGATTTCTGCTCATCGCTGTCGCCCGGCTTGGGCTCCCAACCCACCTCCTTGATTGCGGGAGTGAGGAACTGGCGTAGCCAGGAACGAAACTGGGCTTTGTCGTTGGGGCTGACCAGGTAGCGATCGATGTAGTCGATACGCCCCAGCACATCCTCGAGAACGACTTCATTGCGATCCGACTGCAGGCCCTGGGCGAACGCGAGGTAGTCGCCGACGGGCTCGCGAGCGATGCGCACCGATGCCCAGATATCGTTTTGCACCGAGATGCGCTCTCCCGGGCTGAGCTTGGATTCAGCGTCGGCGGCCAGCGCCCGTACTGCTTCGGGCTGGTAGCCTACGCGGTAATATCCGGCGGCCCCCGCGTTGCCCAGAACCCAATTGGAGCATCCCGGCAGGGTGAAATTCTGCTCGCGGCTGGTGAGCAGTTCGCATTTCCCCGCACCATTGCCAGGGGCCGAGCCTTTCAGGCACAGTGGGATCTGCCAAAGCTGGTCATTCGCAGCCTCGAATTTCGCCCGGTCGGAGTAGTAGCGCTTCTGGCTGAGTTGCACGCTGGTGGAATTGCCTGAACATTGCGCCTTCACATTAACGATGGGAGCGCCCGCCTGTTGCACCCATGTGGGCATGATCTTGTCCACCGGCTTGCTCGAGGTTTTCGCCTGGGCATCCCAGAAATCGGACGCCGTCGCGTTGGCGTACTCGTGCTGCTTCAGGTAAGCATTCACACCTTTCTGAAAGGTTGACTCGCCCAGGTAGGCCTCAAGCATGCGCAGCACGGCGGCGGTCTTGCCGTACGCGATGCCATCGAATAATTCCTGGATCTGCGCCGGTGTTTCCGCGTCCTGATGAATGGGACGCGTATTCGCCAGGGAGTCGACGTTAAGGGCGCCACCGCTGCCGCTGACGTCCTGCAGATCAAAGTTCCATTCCGGCTTGATGTTTTCCAGCGGCTTGCTCGACATCCAGGTGGCAAATCCTTCGTTCAGCCAGATATCGTCCCACCATTTCATGGTGACGAGATCGCCGAACCATTGGTGTGCCATCTCATGCGCGATTACGCTGGCGATGCTCTTCTTCAAGTCCACTGAGCCCTGCTTCTGGTCGATCAGAAGAATCACTTCGCGGAAGGTAATGCAGCCGGTGTTCTCCATGGCGCCGGCGGAGAAATCGGGCAGGCCGACCAGATCAAGCTTTCCGTATGGATACTTGATACCGAAATAGTTGTCGTAGTACTTCAAAATGTCGCCTGCCATCTGCAGGGCGAACGTGCCCATCTCTTTCTTGCCGGTGGTTGCATAGACGCGTATGGGAATGCCGTCCGCTTCACCCTCGACGTACTCGAAGTTGCCTACGACCAGCGCGGCCAGGTAGGAGGACATCTTCGCCGTCGTGGCAAACTTCACCGTGTGCTTTTCGCCCGGACCTGGCTTGTCCGAGACGACTTTCTGGTTGGAGATTGCCGCCATGCCCTTGTCCGCAACCGCGGTGATGTCGAAGGTGGCTTTGTAATCCGGTTCGTCAAAAGAGGGATAGGCGCGGCGGGCGTCGGTGGCTTCAAACTGGGTGGCCGCGTACTTGCGTCCCTGATCATCTTTGCCCAGATAGAGTCCGCGCATCTCGCTGTTGAGAATGCCGGTGTAGGTAATGTGTATTTTCGCAGTGCCCGCGGGCAGAGGCTTTTCGACGGTCAGCACCACCATCTCTTTTGGCTTTTCGGGCGTAACTTTGGCTATTTGCGAGTCGGCGCCGCTGGTGATCGTGACATCGTGGAAATCAATGTCGACCGCATTCAGTGTGATTTCGGAGGTCGGCTTGAAGACCTGGATTGTGATGGTCTCATCGCCTTCAAACTTCGCGTTCTCCAGATCGGGAGTGAAGGTGAGATTGTAGTTTTGCGGCCGGGCGATGCCCTCGGGCAAGCGTTGGGCGATTGCCCACGAGAATGTCAGCGCCACAAATGCCAGGATTGCCAAAACTCGCTTCATGCATTTCCCTCAAGAATTGAATCGAACCAGTCACTCCGGTTACAGATCAACAAGCGCAGTCACACCCGTGTCTCTGCTCAGTACGGATAAGCGCCTCGAAAAGTTTCAATCTGCAGATGCAAGTATCCCATTCAAGATGGTATGTGTGCAGTGGTTAGGTCCGAACCAGTAAGGAATCTCACGGTAATCCTTGACTGCAAAAACCGCTAAATCGGCATCTTTCCCAGCCTCGATGCTGCCCTTTCGATGCGCTAGCCGCAGCGACCAGGCTCCGTTGATGGTTGATGCGGTGATCCCTTCCGCGGGGGACATGTTCATCTGCGTGCACGCCAGCGACATCGCCATTGGCATACTGATGGTGGGCGAGGTCCCTGGGTTGTAATCGGTCGCCAACGCAACCGGGGCGCCCGCGTCGATCAGGCGGCGCGCGTTCGGATAATGTTTGAGTCCGAGGAAGTAGTTTGCTCCGGGCACCAGCGTGGCGACAGTGTCATGCTTTGCAAGTTGCTGGACATCGCTATCGCTCACCTGATCCATGTGATCGAACGAGGCCGGCTTGAAACGTAAAAAGGGAGCCAAAGTTGTCTCGGAAAGCTGTCCCATGTGGGCGCGAACCGCGAGCCCGTTGGCTTGGGCGGCGGCAAAAACCTGCTCGGTTTGCGACGGCGTGAAAGCTCCCTTGTCGCAAAAGACGTCCACGAATTGAGCGAGCCTCTCCCGCGCCGCCCGAGGAATCATCTCTGTACAGACGAGCTCGATGTACTTTTGTGAGCAGTTTCGAAATTCCTCGGGGACCACATGCGCTCCGAGCAGGGTAGGGACGGCGGTTCCGGGCCAGGCAGAAGCCGCATCGCGAATGGCGGCCAGTGATTTCAATTCCGATACCAGCGTCAGTCCGTACCCGGACTTGGCTTCCACCGTGGTGGTTCCGTGCGCAGCCATGTCGCGAAACGCAGTCAAAACCTTCTCTACCAGTTGCTTCTTCGGGGCCTTGCGAACCGCTTCCAGACTGGAGCGAATTCCACCACCTGCGGAGGCAATCTCTTCGTAAGAGGCGCCTTCGATGCGCTTCTCGAAATCGACCAGCCGGGGATTCACAAATACGGGATGGGTGTGGGAATCGACAAAACCGGGGAGGACAACTTTGCCCCGGCAGTCGATCTCGGTGACCTTGTTACGATTGCTCGTAAGCCAGAGATCGCGCAACGCGTCTTTGGTCGTGCCTACGGAAACGATCTTTCCGGCGACGCAGAGAACCGAGCCATCGGTGATGATGGTGAGTTCTTTGAGGGCAGAACCGCGTCGAGGGCCAGCAGAACCAGAGCGCATAGTGAGGAGCTGGCCTATGTTGGCCAGGAGCAGAGGAGCAACGGCGTCGGCTCTTATTTTCCGGACGGGCACTGGCCGCAGTTTAGCAGTCCGCGAATCTTTCATGGTGAACATGTAAGGACAGCCGCCTCGGCTGTCCGGTCGAGCGAAGCTCGACTTTGGTGCTGAGTGACCCCTCTGCCCGGCTTCGCCGGGGGGGACAGCCGTGGCGGCTGCCCCCGCGTGTGCGGCGCTAGGCCATGGGAATCTTCACTTGCGCCTTCCTGGCGAACTCCTTCGCTTCCTCATAGCCCGCGTCGGCGTGGCGGATAATTCCCATGCCTGGATCGGTGGTCAGCACGCGCTCGATGCGCTTGGCCATCATCTCGGATCCATCGGCGACGGTGACTTGGCCGGCGTGCAGGGAGTAGCCGATGCCGACGCCGCCTCCATTGTGAATGGAAACCCAGGACGCTCCGGCTGCGGTGTTCAGCAGGGCATTGAGCAGCGGCCAGTCGGCCACGGCATCTGAGCCGTCTTTCATGGCTTCGGTTTCGCGGAAGGGAGACGCCACTGAGCCGCAGTCGAGATGATCGCGTCCGATCACGATTGGGGCTTTGATCTTGCCTCTC
>JAICJP010000301.1 GCA_025928375.1 Candidatus Sulfotelmatobacter sp. | reverse complement strand
GTCATGGAAGTTGCTCCCGAGGAAATGCCGGCAATTTCGCTCGCGCCGGCGATCTCCTGCAGGTTCGCCAAACGCACGACGTCGCCGACGACCAGCAACGTTGGCGAATCCAGATGCGGCGCCTGGGGAAGATCCGCGATGGTGGTGCGATGAGTTTCCTGCTGCGAAGTGCTGGCACGCGAAATAAGGGCGCAGGGCGTCTCACCGGAGAGTTGGGCGGCCCGTAGCTTCGCACTCAACGAGGCATAGTCCTTGCCCGGCATGTAGATGACCAGGGTCGAACCGCTGGAGACGAGCCGGCTCCACTCGGCCGCTTCCCTGCCGGAAGCCTGATGCGCGGTGAGAAACACAACCGCGGACGACATGCGACGGTGAGTCAATGGAATTTCCGCGCCTGCGGCCGCTCCGAGCGCGGAGGTCACTCCGGGTACGATCTCGTAAGAAACCCCGGCGTGGCGCAGCGACTCGATCTCTTCCCCGGCGCGGCCGAAGATCATGGGATCGCCGGACTTCAGGCGCACGACCTGCTGGCCGGATTCCGCCAGCGTGATCATCAGGAAGTTGATCTCCTCCTGCTGAATATTTTTCTTGCCGCAGCGCTTGCCCACGTTGTGGAGCTGAGCGCTCGGTGAAATCAGGTTCAGGATTTCGCGGGAAACCAGGTCGTCATACAGCACGGCATCCGCTGTGCGCAGCAGGCGCAAGGCTTTCACCGTAAGCAAATCCGGATCGCCCGGACCCGCGCCCACAAGATAGACTTTTTTCGTCATCGTTCTTCCCCTTTGCCAACCAGTTCCGGAAGCGCGGCCACAGCTGCTTCCACGGCTTCCCTGCTGGCTAACGAGTGCAGCAAATCCAGCTTGCGTTCTTTCTCCAGATCGCTGGCCAGGATCAGCTTGCGGGTCTCGCCCAATTCGCGCACCCACTCGGCGTATGCCGGGCCGAACTGCTTTTCCAGTTGCTGGCGAATCTTCTGGGCGAGCGATGGACTGTTCCCCGCTGTCGACACCGCGATCTGCAGATCGCCCCGACGGACGACTGAGGGGTAGAAGAAATCGCACAAGTCGGGGACATCCACGACATTGCACAGAACTCCGCGGCGCTGGGCTTCGTCATAGACGCGTTCATTCAACGTGCGCGACGAGGTGGCGACAACGGCCAGAAAGGCTCCATCGAGGTCTTGTGGCTGGTATGGGCGAAGCTCGAGTGCGATCTTGCCCTCGCGCGCCCACCCGCGAACCGCGGGGCTCGCCTGGAGAGCAACGACCCGAATCCGCGCGCCTGTTTCCAGCAGGCCCGCAATCTTCGGCTCTCCGACATTTCCTGCGCCGACAACCAGAACCTGCCGGGCGGCGAGTTTGATGAACATGGGAAATAGGCTAGTCACCGATTCCTCCTGAGGAATGAGCGAGATTCTGTGGCAGATCGCGAGGGACGGCGGCAACGAATTCGCCTGCCAGCAACTCGCGCAATTGTGTATCCGAATGGCGCGCAAAAAAGCGCCTGAGATTCTCGCCGGGCTCACGCTCGGCTAGATAATGTCCGAGCAATCGCTCAATGGCATCTGGAACTTCCGTGGCCAAGCAGCGATACCCGGTGGGTCGGGCAGTCGCCTGATGCAAGCCCAGAGCGCCGCCCACGCAGAAGTAGTAGGCGTCGAGCAAGCGGTCGTTCACCTTGATCTTCTTGCCCTCGATCCCGAGGTCGGCGATCCAGTGCTGGCCGCAACTATTGGGGCATCCGGTGACGTGCAGTTTGAGATGCTGGTCGAATCCGGGGAGGCGCTCATCGAGTTGCTCCACCAGCCATCGCGAGAACGCCTTGGTTTCGGTGATGGCGAGCTTGCAGAACTCGGTACCGCTGCACGCGATGGTGCCGCGGGCGAACGAGGAACCGCCGACCTTTAGGCCGATAGCGTCGAGCTCTTTCGCGAGAGGCTCGGCATTGAGCGTCGGAACGTTCACTACCAGCAGGTTCTGCATGTTGGTGGCGCGGAGTTCGCCGCCGGCAAAACGCTCGGCGAGATCCGCAGCTGCCTGCATCTGGTCCGCGTTGATGCGGCCGCGCAGCGCAACCGCGCCCACATAACTGAGCCCGGGCTGCTTCTGGGCGTGGATTCCGACGTGGTCGCGATACACGTCGTCCGGCGGATGTTCTTCGGCAGCGGGATCGAGAGTGAACCCGATGCGATCGTGCAGTTCGGCGAGAAAGCGTTCGGCGGTCCATCCGTGGCGCAGAAACAGGAATTTCAGCCGGGCGCGCTCGCGATGCTCGCGCAGAACCTCGGAATCGCGGAAGAGCTCAGCGATGCCCTTGATGACCGGCACGACCTGGTTCCAACGCACGAAGGCGTTGAGGCGGGCGCCGAGATAAGGTTCAGCGGAAAGCCCACCGGCAACTCGCAGCGAGAATCCAATTTCCGGCTTGCCTGCAATGCGGCGCGTGACCGCGGTCAGGCCGATGTCGTTGATCTCGGGGTAAGAGCACCAGGAGTGGCATCCGGCAATTGAGATTTTGAACTTGCGGGGCAGGTTATAAAAATCGGCGTTTCCGGCGAGCAAGTGCGACGCTTCGAGCACCAGCGGCGATGCGTCCACGAGTTCGTCCGCATCCACGCCGGCCACGGGGCATCCCGTGACGTTTCGGACGACGTCACCGCAGGCACCGGTAGTGTTCAGGCCAACCTTCCACAGGCCGTCCAGAACTTCCGGCAAGGCTTCGATGGTGATCCAGTGGAGTTGAATGTTCTGACGAACGGTGATGTCGGCAATTCCGTTGGCGTAGCTGCGGGTGAGATCGGCAATGGCGCGGAGTTGAGGAGAGGTGAGAATGCCGTTCGGGATCCGGATGCGCACCATGAATCGCTGGAGGGCGCGTCCTTCCCCGCCCTGTCCACCGGTGACGCCCGCGCCGTCGCCTTGGGTGTAAACGCCCCACCAGCGGAAGTAGGTGCCGATCCATTCGGGCGGGATGGAATCGAATCCTTCGCGGGCGAAGCGGCGGATCTCGTTGAGCCCGTCCCAGGGATTCATTGCCCGTTTCAGGCGTTCGGCGCGCTGCGCCTTGCTTTCCTTCTTCGTCGTTGTGTTTGCGATCGTCATGTTTGTGGAAAACGGAAATAAAAAACCCACCGCCAGAGGTCGTCTGGCGGTGGGTTATGAGTGCCTTTGATTAAGAACTTTTCTTAGGTCAGCACACTCCCCGCGCCAGCGCACACGCATGCACAACAACAACAAGTGCAGCAGCACGTAGCGCGAAGGTTGGAGCAGTCTGACATTGGAGATCGATTGTAAGTGGGCTTGCTGTGCCCGTCAATATCCTTACGTAACCGCTTAGACTCAAAATTCCGATAAAAGGAATCAGAATTTTTGCGGGTACCCCGAAAAGCGTGCCCCAAGCTGTAGAATCAGCAACTTAAGCCCGCTACCGGTTCGAGTGATAATCTTTCTGGTCTTGCCATCCATTGTTCCATTGGTCTGTTCAGTTGATCCGTTCAGAAAGGTGCACCTTCTTATATGAAGCGCTCTAGTGCGTATTTCCTGCTGTCCCTGTTGTTCTGCGCCGCGGCCAGTCTCTGCCAGGACAAGCCGGCCGATTTTTATAAGGCAACTCTTGACCGGCTCGACTCGCTCAGGCGTCAAGGCGAAGCCGAGTGGCGATTTCACGCGGACATTCCGCATCCGGAAGATCCATCGATCAACGATTCCGATTGGGGCACGTGGACGGTGAAGAACGTTTCCGGACCTGGCGGGCAGAATGCGAACGAGGAACATTGGAGCGGCACCCGCGTGTTCCGGCGCTGGGTGCAGATTCCGGAGAAGATTCATGGCTACGCGACGGCAGGATCGAAGGCGTACCTGGACGTACGTTTTGGCAGTTCCCAGACTTTGACGATCACCGTTTTCTCCAATGGGGCGATTGGCTATCGCGGCAACGATGACCAGATTCTTCCCATTCTTCTGACTGAGAATGCTCAGCCGGGACAAAAGTTTCTGGTCGCCGTGCGCGTGGTCGCAGGCGAGGATGTTCAAGCGGAGTTCTTTCACAGCGAATTGACGATTGAGGCACCCAAGTCGCGTCCGGATCCGGCGCTGTTGCGGCTTGAGATCCTGGCAAACCGCCCCATCATCGCGGCCTACGAAGAGGGCAAGGCCGAGCGCGAGCAGCAGATGGATGCGGCGGTCAAGGCCATTGACCTGGGCGCGCTGGACAAAGGCGACCAGGCGGGCTTCGATGCATCGCTCAAGAGCGCGCATGACAAACTGGCACAGCTCAAGCCGTGGCTACAGCAATTCACCATCCGCGCGGTGGGCAATTCACATATCGACATGGCCTGGCTCTGGCCGTGGACGGAGACCGTAGAGGTGGTTCGCAATACCTTCCGCAGCGTGCTGGACCTGATGCGTGAGTATCCCGACTTCAAGTTCACCATGTCCTCGGCGCGAACCTATGAGTGGATGCAGGAGAAGTATCCCGATCTGTTCGCCGGGATCGAACAGCGGGTGAAGGAAGGGCGATGGGAGGTGATCGGCGGCATGTGGGTTGAACCCGATCTCAACATGCCCGATGGCGAGTCGCTGGTGCGGCAGATTCTGGTGGGCAAGCGTTATTTCGAGAAGAATTTTGGCGTGGATGTGAAGATCGGATGGAATCCGGATTCGTTTGGCTACAACTACCAGCTTCCGCAGATTTACAAGCGCTCGGGAATGGATTATTTCGTGACCCAGAAATTGATGTGGGCGCATGAGTTCACGACCTTCCCGTACAAATTCTTCTGGTGGCAGGCACCGGACGGAAGCCGGCTGCTCACGTATTTTCCGCACGATTATGCCGACCCGATTGACGCGGAGCCGCTGGGCAGCCAGGTTGCGACCTGGATGCCTTCGATCTATGGGAAGACGCTGACGGATCATCCCGAAATGATGCACCTGTACGGGGTGGGCGATCACGGTGGTGGGCCGACGCGCGTCATGCTGGATCACGCCGAGCAACTGAAGGATCCGAACACCGTGTTTCCCAAGCTTGAGCTGAGTTTCGCCCGCGATTTCTTTGCCGATATGGAGAAAAAGCTTCCTAGCATGCATGTTCCGACGTGGGATGGCGAACTCTATTTCCAATATCACCGAGGCGTCTTTACTACCCAGGCGGAGACCAAGCGGAGGATCCGGCGATCGGAAGAAAATATTCTGAATGCGGAGAAGTTCGCGTCACTGGCTTTGCTGTACGGGCGGCCGTACCCGCAGGAGGGCATGCTGCTGAGCTGGAAGAATCTGCTGTTTGAACATTTTCACGACATCATGCCGGGGTCAGGCATTGCGATCAACTATGTGGACGCGAAACGGAGTCTGGAGAACGTGGATCGCGCGACGCATGAAGTCACCCTGGGATCGATTCGCGAGATCGCGGCGCACGTGAATACGCTGGGGCAGGGCGTTCCCGTCCTGCTGTTCAACTCGCAGTCGTGGCCGCGCACTGATATGGTTGAACTCGAGGCGCAGTTGCCGGAACCGGCGCGGAACATCCAGGTGGTGGATGCAAAGGGAAAGCCGGCGGAGGCGCAGATGCTCTCGATCGACAAGCGGACGCAGCGGGCACATTTCTTGTTGCTGGCGCATACTC
>JAICJP010000317.1 GCA_025928375.1 Candidatus Sulfotelmatobacter sp. | reverse complement strand
GGATTGACGGCGGCAACCGCGAAGACTCCGGTCAGGATCGCGCCCAAGGTGCCGCCTGCCCCATGAACTCCGAAGGCGTCCAGCGAGTCGTCATAGCCGAATTTCGCTTTCACCTTGGCCACCATCCAGTAGCAGAACACTCCGGCGATCAATCCGATGAGCAAGGCGGACATGGGCTTGACGAATCCAGATGCGGGAGTAATTGCCACCAGCCCCGCAACCGCGCCGGAGATTCCTCCGAGCACGCTGGGTTTGCCGTTGCGAATCCACTCGGCCGCTGCCCATCCAATTGCGGCCGCGGCGGAGGCGAAATGTGTGGCCACGAACGCGCTTGTGGCCAGGCTTCCGGCGGCCAGCGCACTGCCTGCATTGAATCCAAACCAGCCTACCCACAGCAGGCAGGCTCCAATGAAGCTGAGAACGACACTATGCGGAGGCATCGACTCTTTTGGATAGCCAACCCGCTTGCCCAAGTAGATGGCGCAAACCAGAGCCGAAACTCCGGAGGTGATGTGAACTACGGTTCCGCCGGCGAAATCAAGGGTCGGAAATCTTCCTCCGAGAGCGGCATTCAGCAATCCCCCCTTACCCCAAACCATGTGAGCCATCGGGTCATAGACGAGGATGGACCACAAAACAGTGAACGCCACCATGGCACTGAATTTCATGCGTTCGGCAAAAGCTCCAGCAATGAGGCCTGGGGTAATGATGGCGAACATCAACTGATACACCATGAAAGTCTGGGCCGGAATGGTTGAGGCGTAATCGCCGTCCGGCGCCGAACCTACGCCGCTCAGGAACAAGTTGTGGAAGCCCCCGATAAAGCCATTGCCGGCGCCGAAACAGAAGCTGTAGCTAAACAGCCCCCATAGGACGGTGATAATGGCCATTAGCGCGAAGCTCTGCATCATCGTGCCCAGCACGTTTTTCTTGCGCACCAGTCCCGCGTAAAACAGCGCCAGGCCGGGGCCGGTCATCATGAGCACGAGAGCGGAACTGGTCAGCATCCATGCGTTGTCGGCAGAACTCCTGGCCTCCGCGGTCTGCTGTTCTAGTCTCGCCAGGCGCGAGGCCGTATCGGTGGAGGGACTGGGCGCAGGCGCGCCGCTACTTTGAGCGCATCCGAACTGCGGCAGAAAAATCATGAATAAGGCTGTCAACAAGCATTCGATCAGCCTTTTGCGGTTAGGCACGCCTGTAGCTCCAGTTTGGCGGTTTCGGTTTCACGCGCAATCGAAGACGCATCAATGTAACGTTCAGCGGGGCTGGGCGGAAATCGAAACTATTTATGCGGCCTATCAGGTTTTGTTATCAATTTTCGAGGGGAATTGAGCTCAAAACTTGAATTCCACGTCCAGTTGCATGCGACGAGGCGGTTGGGCCGCTACGGGTTTGCCGAATAAAGGGGAGGAAATCGTGCCAATGTAGGTCACGTAATTCGGATGATTCAAGACATTGAAGGAATTCAGTGATAACGACAGCACTTTCGACTCTTTCTTTCCGTTCGAGAGCATGAAGTCGTGCGAGAGATTCAGATCCAGATCGATCGTGCCTGGGCCGGCCATGGTATTGCGCGGCACCTGCGCCGGACGGTCGTTAAGAATGCCGTCATGATTGTTGTCGCCCCCGGTCACGATATTCACTGGCTGTCCTGAGTACAACGAAAGCGCAACCCCAAAGGTGAAGAACCGGGTCGGCTGCGTGGAAGCGAGCAGCTCGAATTTGTGCAGCCGGTCTTTATCAGAGCGCCCCCAATCCGCAGCTGCACTATAGCTGTTCCCGGGAAACCAGGTGATGCCGTTGGTGTTGTTGTCGGTGCGATTGAGTGTGTACACGACCTGCCCGGAGAAATACTTGTTCAGCTTGCCCCGGTAGGTCAGTTCCAGGGCGTTGGCCTTTACATATCCTTCGGACTGCATCTCCCGCACTTGTCCCAGATTTGGATTGGGCCGGGCCCAACTGCCGTTCAGGAGTATGGGGGCGTTGGCGTCAATGGAACGGAACGAGCCAATTCCACGGTTGCCGATGTAGGTTGCACTGAACGTGGTCTTCGCGGTCACCTGCCGCTCCATCCCGATGCTGTACTGCAGGGCGTAGGGAATCCGGGCACGAGGGTCGAGAACGGCCACGCTTACCGGGGTCTGCGCCATCGCAGTCGGAGTGATCGGGTACGTCACCTGCGGTGGATCGACGATGAAGCGCAACAGGTTCACGTCGTTGAAGTGCAGCAGATCTCCGATCGGACTGGGGCCGGTGCGGTCGTAAAACACTCCGGCGCCGCCCCGGATTACGGTCTTGCCCTTCCGCGATGGGGCCCAGGCGAAACTCACCCGGGGAGCAAAATTATTGGCATCGTCGTGGAAGTAGTTTTGCCAGTAGTAGCGCATTCCAAGATAGAGGGAAAAGTTCGGAAGCACGCGGACATCGTCTTCGAAGAATCCGCAAAGCACTCTCTCCAGGAACGCGACGTGACCTCGGCCAGTCTGCAGGAAATAGGTGGAAGGACTGGCAGAGGAAAAGTCCGCTGCGCTCTCGAAGGTGTAGGCGCCACCGCGATTCGTAAAATCGTCGAGCCCGCGGCGACTGATATCCGGCACATCAATTCCGAAACTGATCTGGTGCTTGCCGTTGGCATAAGTCGCAAAATCGGTGCCGTCGAAGTGATACTCCGTACGGCGGGAATCCGCCTGCGCTCCACCGGCCGTGAAAAGCCCCGAGACCGCGATCTGCGGATCGGGCCTCAAGCTATTCACGACGCTATCGTAGTGACCGACCAGAAACCGCGTCTGGTGCAGCCAGCGGGACGAGATCTGGTGGAGATAACTGACATTGATTTCATGTTCGAGAAAGCGCGTGTCGGTGGCCGCGCTGGGAAGGACCGTGCCTCCAACTCCCTGGTTTTGTGACGAGCGATGCTCGTAGGAGTAGCCGATCCAGAACTGGTCGCCATGAGCGAGATCGTGAAAAACACGTCCCGAGCCGAAGAAGTGATGCGTGGGATTGGGGACGGTCTGAGCGATGGAGGCGAAGCCCAGCGATTCGGCTGCCGAGAGCGCGCTGGGATCGACAATTGCCTGCTGGTCGAGCAGATCGTCGTCGAGAGCCAGCAGGAAGCTGGTGCGCTTGCTGTGGCCCAAAGGCCCGGTCACAGATCCTTCGTAATACTGGCGACGCTCCGGCGGTTTTACCAGCGCGAAGGCATTGCTGGCGTCGAACACTGAATCGCGAAACATAAAATTCAACGAGCCGTGGAAGTTGGGAGTGCCACCTTTCGTGATGATTTCCAGCCGGGCGCGGCCCGGACGCGAAAAGCGCGCGGAGTAGGGGTTGTTGTTGATCCTGACTTCCTGCACGGCGGATGGCGTCACTCCGGGTCCATTGGCTTCGATGCCATTGACCACCAGTGTCACTCCATTGGTTCCAATCGCGTTGTCATCTAGAAAGCGCGACATGGCCGCGATGTAGTCCTGGTCAAAGACTGGGACGCGGTCAAGGGCGCTGCGATCGATGGTATTGGCGTTCTGGTTCTCAGCCATCGCCGTGCTGACCAGCGGAACGTTGGCGCCAGCCACGGTTACCGTTTCGGCCTGCACGGCAATCTGAAGGACGACGCGAATCGCGCTACTCTTCGTGTCCCCGACCAGTACCTGCAGATGAGCATCGACGAACCCTTGCGCATGGACGGCCACCTGGTAGCTTCCGGGAACCAGATTTGCGAGCCGAAAGACCCCAACAGCATCGGTCTTGGTCTCAGCGGCGGTGTTCGCACTTTGCCGGACTGTGACTTGCGCGTTGGGGATGGAAGCGCCCGAGGGATCGATCACCGTCCCGTTTAGGGTGCGAACCGCCCCAGGCGCCGAGCCTCGGCCAGCGGGGAGCGCGTCCTGGGCTCCTACGGGGCCCACGACTAAAACAACGGCAGCGATGATGAACAACCAGCAGTGCGTCACACTCGGAAAGCCTGACTCCATCTGGGGCCCGCTCTCAGCGAGCATAGCGTCATAAACTGAAACTCGCCTGAAATTCGTTGACTACAGTGTTTCCCGGATAGGCCGATACATGAAACGCCTGAGATAATTGACCACATTCGAACTTCCAGCGCAAAACATTGCTGCCGGGGAATTGTGGAGAGTAAACATCCGTGTCATTGAAAAAGAGTAGAGCCAGCACTACGCTCCCAGGCAGAGTCGAAAAAGTAATCCGTCCTCACCCTCAGAGCGGGGAACCGGAAAAGGCCCAGATTGCGGTGGAAGGCGCCGACCATCTCTACCGTGAGATTCGAGTCCCCAACACGCTCGAAAACGAAAACGGCGAGAAGGTGAAACTCAAAGAGGGCGCAGAGGTCGATGTAAAGATCGAAGCTGACGCGCTAGTGACGAGCACCGGAGACGGCGGCAAGGCCCAGCGTCCGCTCTGAAGGGCGGGTGAATTGCCGATCATTTTGCCGGCGTTGCAGGTGGCGCGGGTTTCACGAACTTGGCGTCGTCCACCGGGACGTTTTGCTGCAGGTCGCTGACTTGAATCGTGAAGCGTCCGCCGGGACGCGCCAGGGTCCAGCGATACGGCACTTTCAGGCCGCTCACTTCGCGGTAGTCAGCGTAGTCGATTTGTGTCGGAAGCAAACCCAGCGCGGTATCTCCGTAGCGAATCAATCGCACCAGCAAGTCGGATTGCTGGTCGAAATAGAGGTGGATCGGCGGCTTTCCTTCGCGCTGTCCGATAACTTGGTAGGCCTCGTGATCGCCAATCTTTTCCGTTCCGCGCACCCGCATCTGCGTAAACATCTCTTTCAGGTGTATTGCCAGATGCAGGTTGGCATCGATCGCGGCTCCGTCCAGATCACTGCCGTGCATCTCGCGGATGGGACGCCCGGGCATCCCCAGCCAGCCTTCGTGCCCGTTGAACGCGGTAACGCTGTCGCCCTCGGGCATATGGGTAAAAGAGATTCGCTCGTCTGGAGCCTTGCAGTAAATGTCGATGGGCAAAGATTTACCGCCAAAATCAATCGTGCCCTTCATCACCCGCGTAGTAACTTTGTCGACGGCAGCGGATCCTCCGAGCGCATGCACATACTTCTCAAGTAATTGATCGGCAGTGGGCCCGGAGTTTTCTTTCGCGTCTTTTTGCGTTGCCTCAGCGTCTCCGTGCTGGGGCTGAGAGGCTGAGGCCTGCTCGGTTGCTACTGCGGGAATGGCCTGTGGGTGCGCGTTTCCGCGATGGCACGAGTAGCACGTCACCTCGCGATGCCCTTCGAAATTCTCTTTATTGATGGCGAACATCATCTCCATCATCTTGCGTGCTGTCTGCTTGGTTTTCTTGTCATCCTTGTCGAAGGCCTTGGGTTCGTGACAAAACTCGCATTCCACGCCCAGCGATGCGCTGATGAACTGCATCGTGGGAATCAGTTGCTCAGCCGGAATGCCTTTGAGTACCTGGATGTTCTTGAATTGTTCTTC
>JAICJP010000091.1 GCA_025928375.1 Candidatus Sulfotelmatobacter sp. | reverse complement strand
TCGATCACGGTAGCACTCGGCTACGACGACCAGGTCCGGCGCTCGCTTCCGCCTGGTTTCGGCTTTCTGGTCCCGCGCAGCGAAGGCAAGCGCCTGCTGGCAGCTACTTTTGTCCACAACAAGTTCCCGCATCGCTCCCCAGAAGATCGCGCTTTACTGCGCTGCTTTTTCGCTGGAAAAAATGCGGAAGAGGTCTGGCCCTACTCCGACGATCAGATCATTGGAATTGTGCGTAATGAACTGCAGCAGATACTCGGCATGCGTGTTGAGCCTCTCTTCGCTCGTGTTTACAAGTGGAAGTCAGCGATGGCGCAATACGGCGTAGGACATCTGCAGAGGTTGGAGCGAATCGAGAAATTATGCCAGCACATCCCGGGATTGGCTCTGGCGGGAAATGCCTACCGCGGGATTGGCGTGCCCGATTGCGTTCGTTCCGGCCGAGACGCCGCAGCGGCTTTGCTCAAGGGCAGGTCTCAGGCCGCTTCGTGATCCACCACGGCCAGTCCATCCTGCCTCGACGTTCGCGGGACAGGCAATTTGACGACGACCACGGTTCCGGACTTCCCTGACTCGATGTCCACCGCTCCGCCCAGCTGCCGCAACCTCTCCCGCATGCCCCGTATCCCAACCCCGGGTGTGCCCGTCGATGACATCTCTTCCAGCTTTTCGCCGGGGATGCCTTTGCCCTTATCTGCAATCTCGACCACCACCTGCTCACCGGGCTCACGCAGCTGAATCTTGGCTACAGGACTCCCGGAATGGCGATGGATATTCGTAAGCGACTCCTGCACAACGCGGAAAATCGCCGTCTCCATCTCCGCCGGAAGGCGTCCGAAATCGTCTGGCATGTTGAGTTCCACTTTGATGCCGCTGCGCTGCGCAAAACCGTCTACATACCAGCGAAGGGCAGAACACAGTCCGGCTTCGTCCAGAAGCGGCGGGTGCAACAGGTGGGAGATGGTACGAACCTCGCTGCTCATCTCGCGAATCAGGTTCTCACTGTCATTCAGAGTCGAAATGATGCCGGACAGCCGCTCGACGTCGTTTCGCACCAGTGACAAGTTCATGCCCAGGGCAGCCAACGTTTGTCCCACACTGTCGTGCAACTCGCGGGCAATGCGGCGGCGCTCGTCATCTTGCAGTTGCATCAGCCGGGCCGATAGCTCGCGCAGATTCCGATTTACGACATCCAGGTCCGCTGTCCGTTCCCGGACCCGGTCCTCGAGCTCGTCTTGGGCGCGCAGCAACCGCTCATGCTCGTGACGGCGCCACTCTCCCATGAGTACGACCAGCACGGACGCAGCCAGAAAGACCAGGATTCCGACCCACCGCTCCAGGTTGAGCGCCGCAAAAGCATGCAGTCGGGGATTGAATCCAAAGGTCGCCCCCAGCAGTGACACCAATACACCGAGAATGGTTGGCCCGACCCCGCAATACCAGGCAGAAAAGGTTACGCCCAGCAGGAGGACCGCGTAGCATCCTGCGATGCCGATGTAATGCTGAATCAGGCTGCAGATCGCCGAGGCCAGCAGTGCGGAGACAATCGCCAGTGTGTAGCGAAGCAAATTGCTGCGGGAAATTCGTGCCGACAGCGAAGAATTGGTCCTCATGATTCCTATGCCAGGTTGCGGCGTATTGAAACAACTAAGGTGACAGAGGGCAGACTGCGAATCGAGCTGCACCTGCCTAGGCTCAAGCGAGGCCAGAGTTAAGGACATGATAGCAGGAGACCAAAAG
Organism: Candidatus Sulfotelmatobacter sp.; assembly: GCA_025928375.1. Taxonomy (GTDB): domain Bacteria; phylum Acidobacteriota; class Terriglobia; order Terriglobales; family Acidobacteriaceae; genus Sulfotelmatobacter. The sequence goes on along the minus strand of JAICJP010000091.1, from coordinate 12,366 downwards.
GAATGGAGAACAGTTTTGGGCCCACTGAGTACGCGAGCTGTCGCTCGGCTTCGCCGTCACTTGGACGGCCCAAGAGGCTGTCCTGACATGGGCTGTCTTGCCGTAGGCATTAGTATGTGCGGATGCCCCCTCGCCCGGAACTCCCTGCTCTGCCAAACGTAAAAGTCTCCCCTCGCGGGGCCATGCGCCTCCAGACCGGACACGTGTGGGTCTACCGTTCGGACGTCCTCTCAGCCGACGCGATCGCACCCGGTTCGCTGGTTGCCGTTACGGACCAGCGTGGGAAACCGCTGGGCACGGCCCTATACTCCAGCACCTCGCAAATTGCGATCCGCCTGATATCTCCCGACCCTGTCGGGGACTTCTCTGCTTTGCTCCGCGAGCGCATTGCCAATGCCGTCGCCTACCGGCAATCTCTGGTCCGCGACACCGACGCTTACCGCGTGATCTTCAGCGAAGCCGATTTTCTTCCGGGACTCATCGTCGATCGCTACAACGATGTCCTCTCGCTACAGATTCTCACCCAGGGCATGGATGCCAATCCCGTGCGGGAGACCGTCATTTCCACCCTTGCCGAACACCTGCATCCCGCCTCCATGGTTGAACGAACCGACACCCGGGTCCGCGACTTGGAAAGCCTGCCCGCGCGCTCTTCCGCTCTGCTTTATGGAGAAAAGAGCGCGACCACGTTCACCATGAAGGGCGTCCGCTTCCAGTTCGACGCCCTGGAAGGCCAGAAGACCGGAGCCTTCCTGGACCAGCGCGAGAACTATGCCGCGGCGGCCAGCTACGCCAAAGGGGAAGCGCTCGACGTTTTCTGCTACCAGGGAGGATTCGCCCTGCACATCGCCCCACACTGCTCCCAGGTCACGGGCGTGGACAGTTCCCGGCCTGCCCTGGAAGTCGCCGATCATAACGCTGCCCTGAACGGCCGCGAGATCGAATGGATCGAGGCGAACGCCTTCGACCTGCTCAAGGACTACTCCTCGGCAAAGCGCCAGTACGACACCATCGTCCTCGACCCACCCGCATTCGCCAAAACCAAACGGGACCTTGACGCCGCACTTCGGGGCTATAAGGAACTCAACCTGCGCGCCCTGAAGATGCTCCGTCCCGGCGGCATCCTCGTGACCTGCTCCTGCTCATATCACGTGAGTCAAGGCAGCTTCCTGGAAATGCTGGGTGCCTCGTCCCTCGATGCGCACAAGAGCCTGCGCCTGATCGAAGTGCGAGGACAAGCCAAAGACCATCCGGTGCTGCTGAATATCCCAGAAACAGCTTATTTAAAGTGCGCCATAGCGACTGTAAGCTAAAGAAAAATCATGCAAATACAATGCTTGACAGTATCACGCTCAAGTTTTATGATCTTTATACGCTAATGCATCATCCAATTAAGTGACCGCAGCCCCAAGCCGGTCACAAAACCACAAGTTCTGATGAACACCACTTTTGAAGGAGGACTTAAGTCATGACCGTATTAACCCGTTGGGAGCCGTTTCGAGAATTTGCCACGCTGCAGGACCGCATGAACCGTTTGTTCCGCGAATCCTACAATGATGCTGGCCAAGACGAGTCCCTCACGACTTCACGCTTTGCTCCAGCTGTCGATGTTTACGAGGACGAGCACCAGGTCACACTCAAGATCGAAGTGCCCGGAATCGAGGAGAAGGACATCGACGTACGCGTCGAGAACAACACTCTGACTGTTCAGGGCGAGCGCAAGATCGAGAAGGAAGAAAAAGAAGAGAACTACCGCCGCGTGGAGCGTCAGTATGGCAACTTTACCCGGACCTTCACTCTGCCGCAGACCGTTGACAGCGAGAAGGTTTCGGCGAACTACGACAAGGGGGTGCTGAAGATCACGCTGCCCAAGAAGGCCGAAGCCAAGCCGAAGCAGATCAAGGTGAACATCGGCTCGGAAAAAGGCGAGCGCACCCTGGAAGGCAAAGAAAACAAAGGCCCCAGCAGAGCCGCCTAATGAGTAATCCTCACGTATACGTTGCCCGCCAAGGCGAAGCCGAGCGGCAGAGCACGAATGGACCGGGGGCGGCAGAGGTGGCCGCCTCCCATTTGTTTTTCCTTAGTTGGCAGTGAGCAGCCGTTGGCTGACAATGAGTCTGTGAAAGAGACGCTAAAAGCCATTAACAACACGCAGGCCGATGGTGTCATCGGACAATACGCCATTGGAGCGGTGGGTTCTCGAACAATTGCGCGAGCGTAGTCGGGCTATTGCGGCCTGCGGGCTAAGGCAGAAGCCATCCAGAAAACGCGACGAATGACGCAAAGTGGATAGTTGATTGAGGAGATAGACCCGCTCTCAAATAGCGAAATTAGTAGTGGCATCTGGAGTTACCATGGCAATCCGTTGGGACAAATTTACCGTAAAAGCCCAGGAGGCCGTGCAGCGCGCGAGCCAGCTCGCCTCCGAGCACGGCAATCCTGAGCTGCAGCCCACTCATCTGCTGGCTGCGTTGTTAGAAGATAAAGAAAATATCGTTCCGCCGGTGCTGGAGAAAATCGGCATCGGCCCGCAAGCCGTACTGAGCGACGTCTATAGCCAGATGGATAAGCTGCCCAAAGTATCGGGACAGGCTGCGCAACCCGGACTCTCGAATGAAGCCAACAATCTGCTGGAGCAGGCCTTCAAAGAAGCTTCCAATTTCAAAGACGAGTACGTTTCCACCGAGCACCTGCTGTTGGCCATCACGCACCTGAAACGGGATGCCGCACAGCAGATCCTGGCGCAGCGTGGAGCCACCTACGATGCGATCCTGAAAGCGTTGACCGTGGTGCGCGGTTCTCAGAAAGTCACTGACCAGAATCCCGAAGCCAAGTACCAGGCGCTGGAGCGCTATGCGCGCGATCTGACCGAGCAGGCGCGTCGCGGCAAGCTCGATCCAGTCATCGGACGCGATGAAGAAATCCGCCGCGTCGTCCAGGTGCTCTCGCGCCGCACCAAGAACAACCCTGTGCTGATCGGCGAACCGGGCGTGGGTAAGACGGCGATCGTCGAAGGTCTCGCCCAGCGCATCATCTCCGGCGACGTCCCGGAAGTTCTGAAGAACAAGCGCGTAGTCGCGCTCGATCTGGGATCGATGCTGGCCGGCGCCAAATATCGCGGCGAATTCGAAGACCGCCTCAAAGCCGTCCTCAAGGAAATTGAAGACTCGCAGGGACAAATCGTTCTGTTCATCGACGAGTTGCACACGCTGGTAGGCGCAGGTGCCGCGGAAGGCGCCATCGACGCCTCCAACATGCTGAAGCCCGCGCTGGCTCGCGGTGAACTGCGTGCCATTGGCGCAACCACGCTGAACGAATACCGCAAGTACATCGAAAAAGATGCCGCTCTCGAACGCCGCTTCCAGATCGTCTTCGTCGGCGAACCCAATGTCGAAGACACGATTTCAATTCTTCGCGGGCTGAAAGAGAAGTATGAGGTTCATCACGGCGTCCGAATCAAAGACTCGGCGATTGTGGCCGCGGCGACGCTCTCACATCGCTACATCTCCGATCGTTTTCTGCCGGATAAGGCAATCGACTTGATCGATGAAGCGGCGGCATCGCTGCGCATCCAGATCGATTCCATGCCGACCGACATCGACCAGCTCGAACGCCGCGCCACCCAGCTCGAAATCGAAAAGCAGGCGCTCAAGAAGGAGGATGACTCCAACTCCAAAGAGCGTCTCGCAGTTCTCGAAAGAGAACTCGCCGGCCTTCGCGAGCAGGCCAACGCGCTCAAAGCGAATTGGAAGAAAGAGAAGGACCTGATTTCGCGCACCCGCGAGCTCAAGGCGAAAATCGACCAGCTCAAGACCGATGAGCAGGCGGCTATCCGTAAAGGCGACTACAACCGCGCCTCTGAGATTCAGTATGGCGAGATTCCTCGACTGCAAACGGAACTTGGCCAGCTCACGGCCAAGATAGACGGCAAATCCGGGACGCGCATGCTGAAGGAAGAAGTCGATGAAGAAGATGTCGCGAGCATCGTCTCCAAGTGGACGGGCATTCCCGTTTCCAAGATGCTCGAAGGCGAGGTCAAGAAACTAGTCAACATGGAAGAGCGGCTGCGCCAGCGCGTGGTGGGACAGGATCCCGCGCTGGAGCGCGTGGCCAACGCGATTCGGCGGTCGCGAGCAGGTCTAAGCGATCCCAAGCGTCCGATCGGCTCGTTTATATTCCTCGGCCCAACTGGCGTAGGCAAGACCGAACTTGCGCGTGCTCTCGCCGAATTTCTGTTCGATGACGAGCACGCCTTGCTTCGCATCGACATGTCCGAATACATGGAGAAGCACTCGGTCGCTCGATTGATCGGCGCTCCTCCCGGATACGTCGGCTACGAAGAGGGCGGACAGCTCACGGAGCAGGTCCGCCGCCGTCCGTATGCGGTCGTCTTGTTTGACGAGATCGAGAAGGCGCATCCGGATGTCTTCAACGTCCTGCTGCAGATCATGGATGATGGCCGCCTAACCGACGGCAAAGGCCGTGTGGTCGATTTCAAGAACACCATCATCATCATGACTTCGAATATCGGCTCGCAGTTCCTGCAGGCCGAGAGCCTGAAGAGCGATGCCGACTTCGACGAGGCTGCGCAGCAAGTCCAGAACCTGCTGCACACTCACTTCAAGCCCGAGTTCCTGAACCGGGTGGACGACATTATCGTGTTCCGGCCGCTCGGGAAAGAGCAGCTGGTCAAGATCATCGAGTTGCGGCTGGAAGACGTTCGCCGCTTGCTGGCGGATCGCAAGATCTCGCTCGAGCTCACCGACGCTGCGAAAGACCTGCTGTTCACGCAGGGCTACGATCCGAACTTTGGAGCGCGTCCGCTGAAACGCGCCATCCAGAAGCTGATTCAGGATCCGCTCGCGCTGAAGATCCTTGACGGCGAAGTGCTGCATGGCGATCACATCGTGGTCGATGCCGACAAGAAAGCTGGCAAGATGATGTTTACTATAAGCGAGCGCGTGGGCGAGAAAGCTCCAGCAGAATCTAAGCGCTGAAAACCTGGCCACGGATTTCACGGATTCTCAGGGATACAGGCTTTTGCATTTGATCCGTGAAAATCCGTGTGAATCCGTGGCCAATAATCTTTGTGCCTTGCGCTCGCGGGGAGTACGAGTATCATGTTTCCCGCGAGGCGCACTGATGACGCACAAAACCTGGTTGTTGCTCCCGATTGTCTGCTCCCTAATCCAACTCTCCATGGCACAAGTTCCGACCATCAAGTGGAAGATTCACGATCTCAATCGCCCGAATCCCCCCATCATTACTCCGGGAACTGCGAGCACGCCGGAAACCGCGGGAACCGCTCCCTCGGATGCGGTAGTGCTATTTGACGGGAAGGACCTGTCGAAGTGGGTCGACAAAGATGGCAAGCCTGCCGCATGGAAGGTCGAGAGCGGCTACATGGAGGTCGTCGCGAAGACCGGCAACATTTCCACCCGCGATTCCTTTGGCGACTGCCAGTTGCATGTCGAGTTCTCGGAGCCAACTCCGGCTGAAGGAGAAAGCCAGGAGCGCGGCAATAGCGGCGTGTTTCTCATGAGCACGTACGAGATCCAGGTGCTCGATTCCTACGAGAACAAGACCTATGCCGATGGGCAGGCTGGCGCGGTCTACGGACAGTATCCTCCGCTGGTGAATGCATCGCGGCCTCCCGGACAGTGGCAAACGTACGACGTCATCTTCCACCGGCCGCGATTTGCCAATGGGAAATTGCAGCATCCCGCTCGCATTACGCTGCTGCACAATGGCGTGCTAGTGCAGGACAATGTCGAACTCACTGGGCCGACCGCTCACGGTGAGCGTCCCCCGTACAAGCCTGGTCCGGAAAAAGCGCCGCTGCAGCTGCAGGATCACGGAAATCCGCTGCGCTTCCGCAATATCTGGATTCGGGAACTGCACGAAGAATGAGCCACGGATTTACACGGATCCTCTTAGGATCTAGTGTTTATTCGCGTTCCTCCGTGGCAAGGGACTGTTTAGGCGAGATCGAAGAGCAGGACTTCAGCGTCCTGCGCGCCTTTGATGGTCAGTTTCGGTTCGTCGCTGATGGCTGCGCCGTCACCCTGGTTCAGCTTCTTGGCATTCAACTCGACTGCGCCTTTGGCGACTTGCAGCCAGGCGTGGCGTCCGCTCGCGAGTTCGTGGCTGACTTCTTCTCCTGGCTTCAGCAGGGTGACGAAGAGCTTGGCGTCCTGATTAATTTTCACTGAGCCGTCTTTCGCGTCGCGCGACGCAATCAAGCGTAACTCGCCTCGCTTCTCCGACTCCGGGAAGCTCTTCTGCTCGTAGCTCGGCGGCAAAGCGGCGCGCTCGGGCTGAATCCAGATCTGCAGCAAGTGCACGGGCTCGGTCGTCGACGGATTGAATTCACTGTGTCGAATGCCGCTGCCTGCGGACATGCGTTGGCCATCGCCCGGAAGAATCACAGAACCGGTTCCCAGGCTGTCTTTGTGCTCGAGTTTGCCTTCGAGAACGTAGGTGATGATCTCCATGTCGCGATGTGGGTGCGTGGGAAATCCCGTGTTGGGCGCGACCCAATCCTCGTTGATGACGCGCAGTGAACGGAATCCCATCCACTTCGGATCCCAGTAGTCGTTGAAGCTGAAGGTGTGGTGAGTTTTGAGCCAACCGTGGTCTCCGCCACCACGCTCGTTGGCCGGACGAATCTGAATCATGACGTGCTCCGATCTTCCAGCGATTAATCAACTGGTAACTATTAGATGCTGCGGGGATGCGGAATGGTCCTAGGGCCGGCAGCCATGAATTTTGTTGAAGATAACCAGAGGGCTGTCCTTGGCTTGTGCGTTAACGCAAGGCTGGTCGGGCTCAGATCGCACAGAGTCACGACAGCGCCGTTGCGGAGGATGACAGAAAGGCTTGAACCGGCGCAAGGTCAGATGTCACAGGAACCGGCGGCTAGCCTGTGCATATCGGGTTACTCTGCAGTAATCAGGAACCCATGCCTCTGGCCTTGTGGCATCCGCAAAAAGGTGCATGTGGCACACTGAATTGATGCATCGAATTACGCTTGGCGATTTTGAGCTCAGCATTTTTTCTGACGGCACATACCCGCTGGACGGAGGCGCGTTCTTCGGAGTTGTGCCCAAGATCATGTGGTCGAAGAAGGTTCCCGCTGACGACCGGAACTACTGCACCGCTGGCCTCAACTCACTGCTGATCCGCACCGGGAGACAAACGGTATTGGTGGAGACCGGGATGGGCAACAAGCTTTCCGAGCGGATGCGGAAGTTCTACAGCCAACCTGCGCAGTTGCTCGACAATCTTGCCGCGGGCGGGGTCGCGCCCGAGGATATCGACATCGTGATTAATTCCCATCTGCATTTCGATCATTGCGGTTGGAATACGGTGCGGGACAAGAACGGAGAGGTTGCGCCGACCTTTCCACGGGCGAAGTACTACGCTCCAAGGGGTGAGTGGGAGTATGCGCGGCATCCGAGCGAACGCGATTCCATCAGCTTTATTTCCGAGAATTATGATCCGCTCGTCGAAAGCGGGCAGATGATTTTGCTCGATGGTGGGGAGGAGATTGTGCCGGGGATTTCGGTGCAGACTTTTCCGGGCCATACGGCGCATATGATGGGGATCATCGTTCAGTCGCCCTCATCGGCCCGGAAGGCAACGACTGCCTGCTACATTTCCGATCTGATTCCCACGACCGCGCACATTGATCTCACTTGGGGCATGAGCTTCGACTTGTATCCACTACAAACCATCGAGAGCAAGAAGGTGTATTATGCGCGTGCAATTCCGGAGAAGTGGATTACAGTGTTCACCCACGATCCGAGGACTCCCTGGGCTCGGGTGGAGAAGGACGAAGCGGGGAAGCTGATCTTGAAGGAGGTTGCATGAACTCGCAAGCGAAGTCTATGAAGCGATTGGCCGCCGTGGCCCTCTTTGCTGCCGTTTGTGCTGGGGCGCAGCAAGGCAAGAACAAAGCAGATATAACGGGGAAGTATGAAGGCACCGCCAAGAACGCCGCGGGCGAGGTCATCACCGTGACCCTCGATCTGATGGAAAAAAATGGTGCGATCTCCGGGACGATCAACTCGTCGCACGGAGATTTTCCCATCACCAGCGGCTCTCACCAAGAAAACAAAGTGACGCTCCAATTTGATGCCCAGGGTACCTCCGGAACGATTTCCCTGGAAGCGAACCGCGATAACCTGGTCGGAACGTGGAGCGCCGGAGATGATGGCGGCCCGGTAGATGTGAAGAAAGTCGCTACACAAAGCGGCGAAAGCAAAGGTAAATCGAAAGCTTCTATATTGTTGCGCGCACCGCGCAGCGTTTAGCTTTGGACGACGGCGGGGGCGACCGCGGCAATCAGCAAACGCGCTTCGAAGAAATCTTCTACACGCGACAGAACCTCAGGGGCACTCTTAGACTCGTAGATCGCCTTCCGTAGGGCTGCGCCTCCGGGGACTCCGTGCGTGAACCAGCTCGCGAACTGCTTCATTTTGCCCACGGCGTCCGGCAGCTCTTCCTCGATCAGCATTTGGAAGTAAGTGCGAATCATCTGATAACGATCGGCTTCGGATGGCTGGTCATATGCGCTTGTGTGACGCCCGCTTATGTAGCCCCGGACACCCTCGTCCCGGGTGGCCGCAGGCCACGCGGGCTGTGCGTCGATTTCAGCCGCGAGAACAGTCGAGCTGCGCTCGACCGGGAAGATTTCGTCCGCCCCTACACGAGCGCAATACTGCTCGATCTGCCGGAAGATCCAGGGGTTTGATGGCGCCATGCGGCCAATCATGACTGCATCGCATCCCGTTTGCGTCACCATGGCGCAGGCGTCTTCCGGAGTGCGAATGTCTCCATTGCCAATTACCGGGATCTTCACGGCGTCCTTGACGGCAGCAATCCATTCCCAGCGTGCGTTGCCACTGTAGCCCATCTCGCGGGTGCGGGCGTGCAGGGCTACCGCTGCCAGGCCGCAATCCTCGGCCATGCGGGCCAGTTCCACGCAGACGATCTCTTCGTCATTCCATCCGGCGCGGAATTTCACGGTGAAGGGAATCGTAACGGCGGCGCGGACGGCTTCGAAAATCTTGCCTATCGCGGGAAGATCGCGCAGCAGGCCGGAGCCTCCGTTGCACTTCACGACTTTTTTCGCGGGACATCCAAGATTGAGATCGACGAGGTCGAAGCCTAAGCCTTCGACCATGCGGGCCGCCTCGGCCATGACTTTGGGATCGCTGCCGAAAAGCTGGGCCGAGATGGGATGCTCGTCTTCGTAGAAGTGGAGGTAGCGTTTGGCCTTCTGATCTTTCTTGCGCAGGACGCCATCCGCCGAGGTGAACTCGGTCATGATGAGCCCGCATCCACCCAGATTGCGGATGAAGCGGCGGAAGACGGTGTCGGTCACGCCAGCCATGGGAGCCAGAACGGTCGCGGGACGAATGGTGACGGACCCGACCTGCAGACTTGCGGGCACCCGTTGCGGCGGCACTGAGCCGCGGGCGTCTGCCCCAAAAGAGGGTGAGCCGTTGCCCGAATTGTCCCAGAATTTACGCATGTGGCGAGGCGTCAGCCGATCGTTCCATTCTATTCGAGCCGGCAAGCAAAAGCCCCCGCGCTAGCGAGGGCTATGACGATGTATCCGTGCGAATCGGTGCAGATCTGTGGCCCTACTTCTTGGCCGTTTCGGCCTTGGCGTACTTGCGGCGGAAGCGCTCAACCCGTCCGGCGGTATCCATCAGCTTCTGCTTGCCGGTAAAAAATGGATGGCAGTTGGAACAGATTTCAACGCCGATGTCGCCTCTATGCGTGGAGCGGGTCGTAAACGTGTTGCCGCAGGCGCAGTGCACACGCACTTCATGATACGAAGGATGAATGGCTGCTTTCATGGGGTTCCTAACCTCGATTCAGATCATTTGATTCTACCGGATTTCCCAAAGATTCAGCAACGGTTGGCGGCGGGCGAACGAGTTGGTTTGACCGATTTCCGTAACCCACGGTAAAATAACTGAGTTTGCCTGTACGAGCCGACCCGTTCTGGGGACGCCTGCCTTGGCTGCTGATGCGCCGTGGCGGAAACACAGCAAGCAGAGAAAATCAGCAAGCCCCCAGCCAGCGCCCGTGTGCGCCTTGGGGACCGGGAAAGAGTTCCAGGAAATCCTGAGTACGGGCTGAATTTCAACGACATTCCTTGGGAGGACGTATGTACGCGGTTATCCGCGCCGGTGGGAAGCAGTACCGGGTGGCGCCCGGCGATGTGATTCGAGTGGAGAAGGTCGGAACCGGCACCAACGGGCATCTGGAGTTCCCCGTGCTGGCGGTCTCCGGCGAAGAGGGCCAGGTTGGCCAGCAGCCGGACGCGCGCGTGGTCGGCGAAGTCGTCGGCGAAGGCCGCGGCGAGAAGATCCTGGTTTTCCATTACAAGCGCAAGAAGCAGTACAAGAAGCTGCGCGGCCACCGGCAGGACTTTACCGCCGTGCGCATCGCGGAGATTGCTTTTGGCGGACAGAGCTTTAAGGCTCCGGAACTTCCCAAGAAAGAAGCGAAGCCGAAGAAGGTGAAGGCCGAAGCGGCGGAAGAGCGCGAGGCCAAGCCGAAGACCAGGAAAGCGGCAGGTAAGAAGAAATCCGCTCCGAAAAAGACTGCCAAGAAGGCCGGCAAGAAGAAGTAGTCGAACACCGAGAACTGATCACCGAGAACTGAGAGCTGACTTATGGCGCATAAAAAGGGACAAGGCACATCACGAAACGGGCGCGACTCCAACGCGCAGCGGCTGGGATTCAAGGCATTTGGCGGGCAGGTGGTGCCCGGCGGGACCATCATCGTGCGGCAGCGCGGCACTCGCGTGAAGCCCGGACTCAACGTGGGTCGCGGCAAAGATGACACGCTTTTCGCCAAGATCTCCGGCCGCATCAAGTTCATGGACAAGGGGTCCATGGGCAAGTTCGTGATGGTTGAGCCGCTGGAAGCGAAGTAATTTTATGTCAGTCCACGGCGCGGGTGCAGGCGCCCGCGTCACATAGGGCCTCGCCTTCGGGTCGAGGCTTTTATTTTTCCCATGTTCATCGATGAAGCAAAAATCAAGGTAAAGGCCGGCGACGGCGGCAACGGATGCATGGCATTCCGCCGGGAGAAGTTTGTTCCGCGCGGTGGGCCCTCCGGCGGGGATGGCGGCAAGGGCGGCGACATCATCATGGAATCCAGCGAGCGCCACAACACGCTCGTGCATTTCCGCTTCAATCCCGAGCACCGGGCCGAGCGCGGACGCCATGGTGAAGGCTCCAACAAGACGGGGCGCGAGGGCAGCGACGTAGTTCTGAAAGTTCCGGTGGGCACGATCGTCTACGACGACGAGACCGGAGAAAAGGCATTCGAGTTCACGGCTGCCGATCAGCGGTTTGTGATCGCCCGCGGGGGGCGCGGCGGACGCGGCAATGCGCGTTTCGCTACCTCGGTGCATCAAGCTCCGCGCGAGCACGAGGCCGGACGGCCCGGCGAGGAGCACACCTATCGGCTCGAATTGAAGCTGCTCGCCGACGTCGGTCTGGTGGGCTACCCCAATGTCGGCAAGTCCACGTTGATCTCGCGAATCTCTTCAGCGCATCCCAAGATTGCGGATTACCCATTCACCACGCTGGAGCCCAACCTCGGAGTCGTCGCGGTCGGCGACGCCAGGAATGAGATCAGCTTCGTGGTTGCCGATATCCCTGGGCTGATCGAAGGAGCGCACACCGGAGCCGGCCTGGGAACGCAGTTCCTACGCCACGTCGAGCGCACTCGCTTGCTGGTGCATTTGGTGGATGTATCGGATTCCAGCGGACGTGAAGATGTCACCAAGGACGTCGACGTCATCATGGGCGAGCTGGCCAGCTTCGGCGCGCACCTCGAAACTAAGCCGATGCTGATGGTCGCCTCTAAAGTCGACGTCGCCAACAAAGACAAGCTGGCGCAGTTGAAGCGCTTGTGCAAAAAACACAAATGGAAGCTGTATGAGATTTCCGCGGTGACCGGCAAGGGCATCGAGCCATTGAAGTACGCCATTGCAGAGAACGTGCAAGAGTTGTGGGACCAGAGTGCCAGAGGGGTGGAGTCGGAGGCGAGTTAGACTCGCCTGCTGGGTCGAACATCTCCGTCTCGCTCAACTCAAAAGCGTCGAGCTTCGCCCAACTCACAATGATTCCCGGGCAATCCTCCCGAATGACACGCATCGCAGGCAAGTTGACGGGGAAGGGCACGAGTTCACTCGTGCCCACTGCTTGAAATCAGCCCCGCCTTTAGCCCCTTGAGGGGATGCTTTTGAGTTTGTCGAGCCGTGTCGCTCAAACGCTTGGGAAACCGCGCAAACGTTGCCGAGGGGTGTTGAGCGTCATCGCGAGTGGGTGTTGA
>JAICJP010000311.1 GCA_025928375.1 Candidatus Sulfotelmatobacter sp. | reverse complement strand
TGCCAGCGCAAGTTTCTCCGCTTCAATCACTGTGTGGATGTAATCGGCCGAATTGAAGCCCATCTTTTTCAGGTCGAAGCCTTCCAGCAGGCGCAGCGTCTGTAACAGATAAGGACCTTGCGTCAGAGGACCGGTTTTATACACCGTGTAGCCGCGGTAAGTGCTCGTGAGGGGATCCAGCACGGGAGTCTTGTGCGCGGCCAGATCGGCCTTGCGAAGGAAACCTCCCTTCTCGATATACCAGGCTTCCAGGGCGTCGGCGATGTCGCCTCGATAGAAGCGGTCCGAGACGGCTTGCAGTTTCTGCTGCCGCGTACCTTTCGCGGCCTTTTCCGATTCCACCAATTTGCGAAAGGTCACCGCAAGATCCGCCTGCCACTTCACGCCAGTGTCGATCTTCTCCCCACTGCCGGTATCGATATACCAACTGGGGCCGCCGGCGTCCAGAATGGCCAGCGTCGGCTGCACGACCTCCTCGAAGCTTTTGGTTCCGTAGAGCTTCAGCAGGGTAACAATCGCATCTATGGTGCCGGGCACGGCGGCTGCCTTGACGTCACCGTCCGGGATTCCGTGTTCCATGTACCAGGCGATGGCTTTGGGATCGCGAGGAGCCTCCCCTTGTCCCTCCAGCAGCTTCACGTTTTTCTGGTCGGCGTTGTAAACCAGGATGGGAATCTCTCCTCCGACGCAGAATGCGCCAACGTAAGTCACCGAGAGTGCCAACAGCGTCGCGGCGCCTGCATCGGCAGCATTTCCGCCCTGCCCCAGAATCTTGATGCCGGCCGCAGTAGCGGCAGGCTTACCGGAAACAACCACGCCCTGGCTGCCGACTGCGACACTCGGTTCCCGAGCTTTGAGCGGTGCTTGGATAGCCTGCGGCCAAGCAAAGGGGAGTAAGAGGAGAGAGATAGCTGATATTGAACTGATCTTACGCATAAGAGGTCAACTCCGTTGTGCTGGCCAGCACCCCAGTCTCCGGTTGCGGGACGACCCGCCGCTACCTTCTGGTCCCGAGTAGCTCGTCGGCAGCTCGATGCCAACCCAGAGCAGGTGCGGCGCATCTCAATCCCGGAACTATTATGAAGTGCTCACCCTTTCTCGCGGCGCTAGGTGCTGTCATGTGCTGTGCTCTCATCGGCTGCGGCGCAGGTCACGCAAATCTGACCAGTATTAGCGTCAGCCCTCAGACGGCCACCACTACGAGTAGTCCTCAGGGCCAAGTCGGGTATACAGCGACTGGACATTTCCCGAATGGCAAAAGTCGAGAACTGTCGCGAGTAGACGGCCTTTCGTGGAAGACTTCGCCCACAAGCACCGGTACCGTGGCAGCCACGATTGGCTCCACGGGGGAAGCGACTTGCTCTGCACCGGGCAATGTCACCATCACTGCGACTGCTCCCGAAAACCTGCAGCTCACGGTGAACAACGGAGTGCAGAACACGGCCTCCTCCGTGAGTGGTACCGCCACACTGGATTGTCAATAGTGACACGCTTCACGAATACCCGGCCGTGCCTTTCGTCTTGATTTGTCTCGATCCCGACGTCATACCTGCAAGCTTTTGCCGTAGGAATTCCTTGAGTTCTTCCGGCAGGCGCGATGAATGCAGAACATCGCGTAATTGAGGCGCTGGCAGTTCTCGTGCGAATTCGGCCGCTCGCTCTGTCGGAGTATGAGGATTTCGCAGCAGGGCGAGCCGGATTTCGGCGCGCGACGCCCATTTCGGATCTCGGCTCAGGAACTCAACAAACGCCGATGTCGCGGCGGTTCGGCTTAAGGCCTTAATGATTGCCCTTTCCGTTAAGCGAGGATTTTGCAGTGCTGCTTGCCAAACCGCAGTCTCCTGATGAAGGAGCAGCGCGCCCGCAACCGTTTCCGACGATCGCCGGGCCAGGGAAATACATTCTCCAAGCGTGATCGAGGCCACGCGCGAGATCAGAAGTTCGTCGGCAAAACGCCTCAAATCCGCAGGCGTCCCCGGCCGCAACGCGAACTGCATCAAATCGAAAGTGTAAAACTCCCTGATCAAGCGCAATGCCACTCGTCGCGGCGCACAGGGATGAGCGGCAAGCAGTATCCGCACCTTGCGTGACTTCATCAGTCCAGCGTTGCGCACGATCTCCTCAACCGCCTCGATGGGAAGGTTGCGCTGCTTCAACCGGGCCAGCGCCTGATCTTCGGTCAGGGGCGGCAGGGATGGTGCATGTTGAGCAGGCGGTTGGGCGTTCTCGGGGTATTGCGGATCGATGGGCTCCGTCATGATGCTCGCGCTCGCTAGTTATGATTCGATGCCGTTCTCCGCGCCATGCGCAGGGCTCCTTCCACTGGATCTACCACTTGCAGATTGACCTGCGTGCGTGGCTCGAGCCTGCGCAGTTCATTGTAAAAAGTCTCTCGCACCACCTCGGAATGACGAAAGACACCGCCCGTGATGCCCACTGGAACGGGGACCTGCTCGTCTCCGGGAAAAAGGCGCCCGATCACCGTAGCCGCCAACTCGGCGAGTTCCTTTCCCGCCGCTTTCAGAGTGTCTTGCGTAATGCGATCCTCGCTGGAAATCGCTGCTGGAAACAATGCGGCAAAGTTCGGGGGTGGAATGGAATTGGCACGGCGCGCCAAATCCAAAACAGAGTTCAGTTGCCAACTCTGCAGCAAGCTTTCCGCCAGTCTGGATTCCGCCGTTTTCGCATCGCGGTCGGTGGCCCGCAGCAAAGCGGCTACAACCGAGCGCCCGATCCAGTGCGCGGATCCTTCGTCGCCTATAGCGAATCCCCACCCTCCCGCTCGAAGCGTCCTTCCCTGCCGGTCTCGACCGTACGCGAAGGAACCTGTCCCTGCATTTACGACAACCCCGGGACCAAAAGCGAAGACCGCCTCGAGCGCAATCTCCATGTCACCAACTACGACGATCGGCGCCGGTAAAAGTTGAGCAATGGTTTCGCGCACCACTCGTGCCAATTCCGGGCGCGCAGCTCCAGCGCCGCCTATACAGGTGCCCCGTACCTGTTGCGGGGTTATGCCCGCTGCGGCACAAGCTTGGCGAATAGCGGTGTGCAGCGACTCTCGCGATGTCGCCTCGCCGACACGAACGATATTACTTGCACCGGCCGTCGCTGTGGCGAGCAGCGTAGCTTCATCCCCGACCGCACACGTCGTCTTAGTGCCACCACCGTCAATGCCGAGATAATAGGGCACGGGTCATTTTTAACACATGTCGTTTGCTGCCTTCAGTCCCGAGGACTATTCCGATGACTATAAAGACTCACTCGCGGAAAAATGAAAATCCTCCGATAATGGAAGCCCGTCCACGTGACTACAAAGGTCCAGATCACGGCGTTGGCGAACTACGGCCCGTAACGCGCAACTAGTGTGATTGGGGAATTAAGCTCGACGCGTACGCATGGGACTTAACCGACTCGACTTCGCCATCATCGCGCTCTATCTCGCGGGCATTACCTTGTTCGGCTTGCGTTTTCGCAAGAAACAACGCACCTTGCGCGACTATTTTCTGGCAGGGCGCGAGATTCCGTGGTGGGCGATTGCGCTCTCCATTGTTGCCGCCGAAACCAGCACTCTTACCATCATCAGCATTCCGGGACTAGCCTACGACAGCAATTTGACGTTCCTGCAAGTCGTCATGGGATACGTTGTGGGACGGGTAGTCATCAGTTTTGTTTTGCTCCCACAATATTTCCGCGGTGATCTCTACACCGCCTACGAACTCATCGAACGCCGTTTCGGACGAAACCTTCGTTCGGTGACCGCTGGTTTGTTTCTACTGACGCGCGCCGCCGCGGAAGGCGTTCGGGTATACGCGGTTTCCATCGTCGTTTCTATTGCGCTCGGGACGGGGGAAGTGGCGTCCATCGCAATAATCACTGCCTTGACACTTATCTATACCTTTGAAGGAGGCCTTGCAGCTGTCATCTGGACCGACGTGGTGCAAACTGTGATTTACGTGGGTGGGACACTAGTCGGACTCGTCACCATCACGCATCTCGTACCCGGAGGTTGGAGCGCAATTCAAGCGGCTGCGCACAGCGCGGGAAAGTTTCAGGTATTCGATTTTCGATCGAGCATCTGGCTGCCGTATACGTTCTGGGCCGGCGTCATAGGCGGGACATTCCTGACTACAGCCAGCCACGGCACAGACCAGCTCATTGTTCAGCGCTTGCTTGCCGCGCGGGGACAGAAGCAATCCGTAACAGCTTTGCTGTCGAGTGGCATCGCCATCTTATTTCAATTCGCACTGTTCCTGATTGTGGGCGTGATGCTCTGGGCTTATTATCATCAGCCTTCCGCCGCGTTCGGCAGGCCCGACCGCATCTATCCCACGTTCATTGTGACCCGGATGCCGCATGGCATTTCCGGTTTGCTGATTGCGGCGATCCTGGCCGCAGCCATGTCCAATCTCAGTGCTGCGCTGAATTCTTTATCCTCCAGCGCCATCATGGATTTCTACGCCCGTCTGCGACCGCAATCGGATGAGAAAACCAAGATGCGACTCTCCCGCCTGGCAACCCTGGCATGGGCTCTGATCCTGTTTGGGTTGGCACTGATTGCCCTGCATAAAGTTGGACGCGTCGTCGAAGTGGGACTTCAGATCGCATCCGTGGCTTATGGCGCGCTGCTCGGGGTTTTCCTGCTGGGCACGTTGACGCGCCGAGCTAACCAACTGGGCGGGATGGTGGGCATGGCGTGCGGATTCGGGGTTGAGCTGTATCTATGGCTGGCAAGTCCCGTGCCCTGGACATGGTGGGTGATGATTGGCACAAGCGTGACATTCGTGGTGGGATGGGTCACTAGTATGGTTTTCAGTTCTTCGAGGAACGCCCGTGGCCATTTTTAAGCACGCTTCAGCAGCTATCCCTACTCCGGGTTATTGTCTTTCTGTTTCTCTCACCCGAGCACTTCTCTATTCAGAATAGCGGTTCTGTCCTGTTTTGAGGCCTTTCCCCGAAGGCACATGCTCTGGTTACTGAAGGTCAAGAGCCGTGGACACGTTTACCCCTTGTCCTAACTCTCGTATTTTTGAGGCTCCAGTCCTGGCTCTTCTCCCCGGCCAGGCTCCATGGAGCGAAATTGCATGGCGACGGCGTACGGCGGATTTCAGCTCGGGTTATTGCCCGAACGCAAGATCAACAAACGGGCAGTAGCTGCGGCATACGGGCTGGTTGCGCTCGCCCTGCTGATCGTCATCAACCTTGAACTCCTTGTGCCGGAGAGGATGCAGGTGAGGCAGTATCACGTGACGGAACTTATTCCGATGCCGTCGCTCCGTCCTGAGCCCCTCCCGATCAAGGTCGCTGCAGCAGTCAAGCCCAAACTTCTTCCCGCGGTAAAGCTTCCGGTCTTGGAACAACCGAAGCTCATCATGCCGAAAGAACTCAAGCGCGAGATTCCGCAGCCGCTAGAAGCACCGAAAGTAGTCGTCAACAGTTTTGCGCCTCCACAGTTGAAACTCACTGCTGGAGGAGCGCGTCCTCAGCTCATACATACCGGAGAGTTCA
>JAICJP010000392.1 GCA_025928375.1 Candidatus Sulfotelmatobacter sp. | reverse complement strand
CGAGCGGAACTTGATGCTCGGATTGTGCTTGGACAGAACCTTGGTGATGGCCGCCGTCAACGTGGTCTTGCCATGATCGATGTGTCCGATCGTGCCTACGTTGCAGTGCGGCTTTGTCCGATCAAATTTCTCTTTCGCCATCTCTTTTCTCCGTAGAGACGTTGCTAGCAACGTCTCTTTGCTGCCAACACTCTTTCTAATCGAGTACCGGCCTACGCCGGCAGAGAGACGTAGCGAGCTACGTCTCTACAGAAACTATTTCGCCGTGCCTTGCACCTTCGCGATGATTTCCTCCGCCACGGACCGCGGAGCCTCCTCATAACGCGCAAAGTGCATCGAGTATTCCGCGCGCCCCTGCGTCGACGAACGCATGTGCGTCGCGTATCCAAACATCTCCGCCAGAGGAACGATCGCCTTGATCACCTGCGAACCCGCGCGATGCTCCATGCCTTCAATGCGTCCGCGCCGCGAACTCAGATCGCCCATAATCGTGCCCGCGTAATCTTCCGGCGTCACTACTTCGACTGCCATCACCGGCTCCAGCAGCACCGGGGAAGCTTTGCGCGCCGCCTCTTTGAAAGCCATCGACCCCGCGATCTTGAACGCCATTTCGTTCGAGTCAACGTCGTGGTAGCTACCGTCGTACAGCGTTGCCTTGACGTCCACCATCGGATATCCCGCCAGCACGCCGCCTTCGAGCGCTTCTTGAATACCCTGATCGATCGGCTTGATGAATTCTTTCGGCACCGAGCCGCCCACGATGTCATTGACAAACTCGTAGCCCGTTCCCGGTGGTTGGGGATCGAGATAAATCTTGGCGTGTCCGTACTGCCCGCGCCCACCGGTCTGGCGAATGTATTTGCCTTCCGCCTCCGCATGCTTGCGAATCGTCTCGCGATACGCGACCTGCGGCTTGCCGACATTCGCTTCAACCTTGTACTCGCGCATCATGCGGTCAACGATGATTTCCAGGTGCAACTCACCCATGCCGCTGATGATCGTCTGCCCGCTGTCGGGATCGGTATGAACCTTGAACGTGGGATCTTCCTGCGCCAGCCGTCCCAGCGCCATGCCCATTTTTTCCTGGTCGGCCTTGGTCTTCGGTTCGACCGCAACCGAAATCACAGGAGTCGCAAACGTAATGGTTTCGAGCGCGATGGGATGATCCTGGCTGCAAATGGTATCGCCGGTGGAAACGTTTTTCAGGCCCACGGCCGCACAAATGTCACCCGCAAGAATTTCGCTGATTTCTTCGCGCTTGTTGGCGTGCATCTTCAGCAAGCGCCCGATGCGCTCGGTCTTGCCCGTGCGCACGTTCAGCACGCTGTCGCCAGTCTTTAGCTGTCCGGAGTACACACGAATGAATGTGAGCTGTCCGACAAAGGGATCAGCCATGATCTTGAACGCCAGCGCGGAAAACGGTTCCTTATCATCCGCCTTGCGCGTGATCGGCTGCCCATCATCCGGATTGGTCCCGTGCGTCTCGCCCACATCCAGCGGCGAGGGCAGGTAATCCACAACCGCATCCAGCAGCGGCTGCACACCTTTGTTCTTGAACGCCGTGCCCACCACAACCGGAAATACCTTCAGCGCAATCGTCGATTTGCGCAGCGATGAACGCAGTTCGTCTGCTGTAATCTCTTCGCCTTCAAGAAACTTGTGCAGAATCTCATCGTCGTTCTCGGCGATGCTCTCCACCAGCTGCGCGTGGAACGCTTCCGCCTTCTTCTTCAGGTCGGCGGGAATCTCATCCGTTTCATACTCCGCCCCCATCGTTTCGTCTTTCCAGATGATCGCCTTCATGGCAATCAGATCGATGACACCGAGAAATTTCGCTTCTTGTCCGATGGGAATCTGAATCGCGACGGGCTTGGCACTGAGGCGTTTGCGGATGGTATCGACGGCATGCTCAAAATCAGCACCCATCTTGTCAATTTTATTAATGAAGCAGATGCGTGGGACCCCGTACTTATCGGCCTGACGCCAGACTTTTTCCGATTGCGGCTGCACCCCGTGAACCGCGTCAAACACGGCGACTGCGCCGTCCAGCACGCGCAGCGACCGCTCGACCTCGGCCGTGAAATCCACGTGTCCGGGCGTATCAATAATGTTGATGCGAATGTCGCGCCAGGTACAGGTCGTCGCCGCGGATGTAATCGTGATGCCGCGCTCCTGCTCCTGCTCCATCCAGTCCATGGTGGCAGTGCCTTCGTGCACCTCTCCGATGCGGTGCGTCCGCCCCGTATAAAACAGGATGCGCTCCGTCGTAGTGGTCTTCCCGGCATCGATGTGTGCCATGATGCCGATATTCCTGCAACGCTCTAATGGGACTGTTCTAGGCACGACCTATATCTCTTTCAACTAAATTGGTAATTCGTAATCGGCTATCAAATCTCTACCATCGATAGTGCGCAAACGCCTTGTTCGCTTCCGCCATGCGATGCACATCTTCTTTCTTCTTGATGGCGGCGCCGCGGCTGTTGGCCGCGTCCAGCAACTCATTGCTCAACTTATCGACCATTCCCTTTTCGCCGCGTCCACGCGCATACGAGATGATCCAGCGAATCGCCAGCGAAGTCCGCCGATCGGCATTCACCTCGACCGGTACCTGGTAATTCGCGCCACCCACGCGTCGGGTCTTCACTTCGAGCAGAGGCTTCGTATTCTCGACGGCCTTTTTGAATAGCTTCAAGGCTTCATCGCCGCCCTTGGACTCCAGCTTCGTGAGCGCCTCATAGAAGATGCCCTCAGCCGTCGACCGCTTGCCCTGCCACATCATCGAGTTGATGAATTTGGTTACCAGGTCCGACGCGTACACTGCATCGGCCGGCACCGTCCGCTTTGCGATATGTCCTTTACGAGGCATGTAACTCTTAGCTCCTCAGCCACAGTTTCGTGTTTCGTGTTTCGTGTTTCAAAACCGAATACTCGAAACTTGAAACCTGAAACTCTCTTAACCCTTCTTAGCCCGCTTCGCTCCGTACTTCGAGCGCCCTTGCTGGCGCCCAGCCACACCCACCGCATCCAAAGTCCCGCGGATCACGTGATAGCGCACGCCCGGCAGATCCTTCACGCGGCCTCCGCGGATCAGCACAATCGAGTGCTCCTGCAGGTTGTGTCCGACTCCAGGGATATACGTCGTGACCTCAATGCCGTTCGTCAGCCGCACACGCGCCACTTTGCGGAGAGCCGAGTTCGGCTTCTTCGGCGTTTGCGTGTACACGCGCGTGCAAACTCCGCGCTTTTGCGGACATCCCTGCAGCGCAGGGCTCGCCGTCTTGTAACGAGGCCGCTTTCGGCCCTGGGCCACCAACTGATTAAATGTAGGCACTCTTGCCGCTCCTTAGCCGCACACTCGCCTGCTCATCGCGCAGGCAGCGGACATTCAAAATCCACTGTTCTAGACGCGTATCCGTGGCATGGCCAACATCTGCCGGCCATTACTTCTCACTGCGCAGCTTGCTTACGCGCAAACCAGCGCCAGAGAGAGATTCTGGATTCCCGTTCAGGCTATCGCTGCCGACGGTGGCGCCCGGCCCATTCGCGGGGGCACTCCGTTTCGTCAGCCTTGCCCTGCATATCCTTCCGCATAAGGGCGAAAGGCGTCGCAGGAACGTTCTAGCGAGGAAAGTCTCCGATCAGTTCTCTACTCGGAAACGCGCTTCTCTACAGCTCAACTGCCGGTCTTCCACCCACACCGCAGCAGAAAACCCGCAACACACAGCAAGCTTGGATGAACTCGCGGAACCTGACTACTATAACAACTGCGCAGAAACATCGTCAACTCGTCTTTTTGCATCCCACTTGCGGATACTGAGAATCGGCCAGTTGCTGATTAGATCGTGCGCGTGCTTGCCTGATTCCGGTTCTACCCTCTAAACTACAAGTTTTCCAAATCATTGAACACTTTGTCCTGCTCCCGTAACGCAGGATGACGGCGAGGTTCGACGAGGAGTGCATGGGTAGGTTTCGCTCTGGCGGTGTGTTCTGGGCTGTTGCAATCCTTTCTTTCTGGAGCTTTTCGGCCTGCGGTGGCGGCGGCAAGGCTGGCCCGCCCCTGTTTGCTGGAAAGGTTCTCCTCACCCCCTCCAGCAACACGTCCCTCGTTCTGGGCGGAACTCTGGTCTTCTTGTCCACCGTCCAGACGGCCTCCGGCACCACCCTGAACACGCCCGTCACCTACTCCTCCAGCGATACTTCGATCCT
>JAICJP010000310.1 GCA_025928375.1 Candidatus Sulfotelmatobacter sp. | reverse complement strand
AGAACGGGCGCTTCTCCGGAAAGAAAACTTCGAAACGTTGGTTGACAGTGATCTGCGGCTGGTCGGATTCAATCTGGCTGAAGTCGGGATTCACCGTCGCGTCGAGCACGAAGCTGTCGTGCAGGATGAACTTGGCGTCCAAGCCGATTTCCGGCTGCAGCGTCCGGCTTTCAAAAAAAGGATTGGCCGGGTCGCGCTGGTCGATGTCGCGGAAGCCGCGCAGCAGTCCATAGGGAATCAGCTGAATATTGCGGACACGCGACATCTCAAGCCCGGTTGCCGTGGCCGCCTGATTGAAGCGGCCCTGAACCCGGTTGGTGATGCGAGGCCAGAATAGGTTTTCGTTGGTGCGGGGAATGCTGCGGTTGAGAATAATCCTCCATTGTTGCGGGTCGGTGTTCGGAAAGCGCAGGCTCTTGAAGGGAATCGACATGAGCAGGAGATATCCCTGTCCGGTGAGGCGGCCTTCGGAGTTCCACACGGTATCGAAAGAAGAGTCAAAGCCGCTGAAGTCAAGCGGCAGTCCCTTGCCGATGGAGCCCTCAGTCCAGAGCGCGTCCCACTGGATCCCTAGTGGGTTGGCGGCGAAGACGTAGCCGCGGCGGGCATCGTTGAAGGTGTCAATCATGATCTCGGCGGAATCGTCGGAGAAGATATCTTCCCTCCGGGTCATGCGGGCGCGGATTTTGTCGGGCTCCTTATCCCAGCAAACAAAAACGGCGAATAGATTGTGCGCGTCGTAACCCAGGTAGACGTCCGTGTTCTGGGTGGGCTCGGCGCCGTCGGCGGGTTCGCGCGCGATGAAGCCGGTGACCTTCAGCATGCGTTCGGCGAGGCGGGAAACTGGATGCATGCCTTCGAAGTCGGCCAGGGTGGGTGCGGTTTCGATGCGAGGGATCTGAATGACAGGAGGCGCCGCAAAAAGCAGCTGGGTGAGCAACAGCGTGGCAGGCATTACCGCCGCTATAAAGCTGATTTTCCGTGAAATCACGAAGACAAAAAGCATTTTACACGCCGCAAAATATCCCAGACGGCTCCGGAATGCGTATTGATGCGCTCGTCCGCGAACCATCTTGCTTTGGACGGACGAACCCGCGGCAGGATATCCGGTCGGCCCGGGAGAACTGCCGCACCTGCCTTGTAACCTCGCTGTGCCCACACTCGCTTCGGGCGGGCGAGGCGTCCGCCCCTACACTGGCTTGCTGGTGTCCGGGCTTTGTTCGCTTTATAGTCTCTTGAGGGCCAGTTCCTTTCGATGATCATTAACTTCGCCGAACGCGCGCATAACCACAACTGGGAACTCGATCCGGTGATCCGGTCCCTGCTGGATACCGACTTTTACAAGCTGCTCATGCTGCAGTTCATCTGGAAGCACTTCCCGAAGACGCGCGTCACATTCTCGTTGTTTAATCGACACCCCGCCGTGCGCGTAGCGGACCTGATCCACATCGATGATCTGAAAATGCAATTGCAGCATGTGCGGGGGCTTAGTTTCCGCAAATCCGAGTTGGTATGGCTGGCGGGCAACACGTTTTATGGACGGCGTGGAATTTTCGAACCGGGATTCCTGGAGTGGCTGGAGCGGGATTTCCGTCTCTCGGATTACGATCTGCGCGTGCGCGACGGGCAAATTCACCTGAGTTTCGAGGGCACATGGGTCGAGACCACGATGTGGGAACTCTATTCTCTGGCGATTCTCGACGAGCTGAAAACCAGGGCGCAACTGAAAACCCTCAGCGAATTTGGCTTGGATATTCTTTACGCGCGCGCCAAGACTAAATTGTGGAGCAAGATTGTGCGGCTGCGCGGCGTTCCGGATTTGAGTGTGGGCGATTTCGGAACTCGGCGGCGGCATAGCTTTCTTTGGCAGGAATATGTGGTCGAAGCCATGGCCGCCAACCTGGGAACTAACTTCGTTGGAACCTCGAACACGTTCCTGGCATACAAGCACGACCTGGAGGCGATCGGAACCAATGCACACGAAATCCCGATGGTGATGGCGGCGCTTGCAAATGACAATGAAGAATTGAAAGCTTCGCAGTATCGCGTGCTGGAACTCTGGCAGCAGACCTATGAAGGGGCGTTGCTGGTCATGCTCCCCGACACTTTTGGAACGACACAGTTCCTGGCAGGCGCTCCTGACTGGGTCGCCGACTGGACCGGCCAGCGCGTGGACAGCAAGGATCCATATGTCGCGGGGGATGAATACATTGAATGGCTGAACCAGCGTGGAAGAGATCCGCGCGAGAAGCTCTTGATCGCCTCTGACACGCTGGATGTGGACATTATTCTCGGCCTGCACGCGTACTTTGGCGGAGAGCTCGGAAAGGGCGTGCGCCCCAGCGACTTTCGCAGCGCCACGGATTTCTACGATTCGAGCAAATGGACTCCCGGACGCCGGATTCGTTTCAGCGCCGGCTGGGGCACGCTGCTCACCAACGATTTCCGCGGCTGCAATCCCAATGATGGCGGCGGCTTCGATCCCATCAGCCTGATCTGCAAGGTTTCCAGCGCTGAGGGCAGGCCGGCGGTAAAGCTTTCCGATAACTTCGCCAAAGCGCTGGGTCCGGAAGAGGAGATTGAACGTTACCGGCGAGTCTTCGGGACGGTCGGCGTCGCGAATGCTCCGGTGCTTGCCTAGGGAGTCCCGCCTGGCACCTTACCCCGGCACACAATTGTGGTTTTCTATGTCACATTAGTTTATGCCCGCCAATGACGACGCCAGGGCCGGACGCGCCGCCTTTACTCATCCCGGATTCGTGCTGTTCCAGGTCGCCCGGTTCCTTATTGTCTCTGCTGTCGAAATGCAAGCTGTAGCGGTGGGCTGGCAGGTTTACGAAATCACCAAGCGGCCCCTCGACCTGGGATACGTCGGCCTGGCGCAATTCCTGCCGGGAATTCTGCTGTTCCCCATCTCGGGGCATGCCTCGGACCGCTTTGAACGCAGCAAGGTATTGTCGGCCTGCTACGCGGGCTACGCGGTTTGCTTCGCTCTCCTGCTGTGGCTTACAGAGCGAGGCGTACCATCCATCCGATCGATCTATGTCGTTCTGGTGCTGATTGGAATCGTTCGGTCGTTTAATGCGACGGCCAGCCGCTCGATTCTGCCGCAGCTGGTTCCGCAAAAACATTTTCCGAATGCCGTGGCATGGAATGCCAGTATTTTCCAGGCGGCCACGATTCTCGGTCCCTCGTTCGGCGGCATTGTTTATGCCGCGTTCGGAGGCCCTTCCGCGGTTTACCTTATCGCGATGATTACCGGAATCGGTGCGACGATCTCATCGTTCCGCATCAAGCCGGAGGTGAAGGCGCGGCCGCGCGAGCCCATGACGATGAAGACGGTCTTCGCCGGACTGCACTACATCTGGAACAAGAAATTGATCTTGGGAGCCATTTCGCTGGATCTTTTTGCCGTGCTCCTGGGAGGCGCGGTAGCGCTGCTACCTGTCTATGCCCGCGAGATTCTCCATACCGGGCCTTGGGGACTCGGATTATTGCGTACGGCACCCGGAGTCGGTGCGGCCGTCATGGCTGTTCTGCTGGCACACCGCCCGCTGCGCGGAAAGTCCGGCCCAACCCTGCTCTGGGCGGTGGCGGGCTTCGGAGTTTTCACCATCATTTTCGGGATCTCGCACAGTCTCACTCTCTCGCTTGTTGCTTTATTTCTGCTCGGAGCCAGCGACATGATCAGTGTGATCATCCGGGCGACGCTCACCCAGTTGGCAACGCCCGACGAAATGCGCGGGCGCGTCACCGCCGTGGACATGATCTTCATTGGCACCTCCAACGAATTCGGCCAATTTGAATCAGGAATCACGGCGCAGTGGTTTGGCACGGTCCCGGCAGTGATCCTCGGCGGGGTTGGGACACTAGTCGTAATTGCGCTGTGGGCCTGGTGGTTTCCTGAGCTGCGCCATGCCGGAGATCTGCACACCGTCACACCGGAAACGTTACAACCCACCACCGGTCAGTAGTTCCGGCTGTTCAAATCGCGGCAGGCAAAACGGCCGTTGGCCGTGCGCAATCAAAGTAGCGGGATCATGGTCAATGCTTTTGGTCGACTGTGTCGCCAACTCGAGACTCGTTCCGTTCGACTTGATTCTCAACTTGGCAACTCATTGAACCCACGCCCACTCAGGATCATTGGCACACACTTTTCCGCCCGCGCTGCTCTGTTTTTTGCCTGCTTCGCAGATGAGATGTGGAAGATGTATGACTTCCTCCGGCCTGGTGTGAGCGTTGCGAATGCCGACCTGAGAACCGCGTCGTCATCCAGCCTCCTCTGCAACTCCTCAGGAATTGGGTACTCTGAAGGTTTCTTGAGCACGACCTTCTTCCCAGACTTCTCCAGTTCGATGGCTTCGCAGAGGTAATCCTTCAGGGTAGATCGCACGGCCGCGATCTCTCCGAGCGAGGTGAATTTAATCCATCGCCCGGCCTGCATCTGTCCAATCCGTTGAAGAATGTGCTTCGGATCGTTAAGCAGTGCGCCCTTGAAGAACGAAAGCGCGCACGACTCCTTGAGCGGGATGACGATCGCCACGTTTTTCTTGAGAAAGGTGAAGCACGGTTTGCCCCACTTGAGTTCTTCGGTCAGGTCGCAGTCGAGCGCGATCTGGCGTAGCTTATCCGTTTCCTTCTGCCACTTTTTCGCATAGGGAACTTTCATCGTTCCAGCCTCTTTCCAAGATTGCTGAATTCATTCAATTCTGCCAGAAAAATACAGCAGGCTTGCCTGATGCTGCCGCCCGTCTGGGCAACCAGCTGAAGGACGGCCATTGCAGAAATGGTGCCGATTTTTCTCCGGTTGCCCATCCGAACACTGGAACAATTCCGCCCTCTCTCGCAACCTTGATGCCGTAGAATACTCGCTCTCACTGACACAAGGATCCCGCTTGATCGAGCGCCTCTTCCGTCTCAAAGAACACCAGACTACGGTCCGGAGCGAACTGCTGGGCGGCCTGACCACATTCATCACCATGGCCTACATCGTGGTGGTGAATCCGCAGATTCTTTCCCAGGCGGGAGTCCCCATCGATGGCGTAGTGTTCGCGACTTGCATCTCGTCGGCGGCGGCAACGCTGGTCATGGGGTTGTATGCGAACTATCCCATCGCGCTGGCTCCCGGCATGTCGCTGAACGCGTACTTCACCTACGTCGTTTGCCTGCAGATGCACGTGCCGTGGCGCACCGCACTGGGAGTCATCTTTCTGTCCGGCGTGGTGTTCCTGATTCTCACAGTAACCCGCGTGCGCGAGCAGATCGTCAACGGCATTCCCGATTGCCTGAAGCACTCCACCGCGGGCGGGATTGGCATGTTCATCGCGTTCGTAGGCTTGCGCAACGCCAACCTGGTGGTGGCTAACCCGGCGACATTCGTAAGCCTCGGAAATTTGCGGAATCATGAAGCACAGCTGGCCTGTGTGGGATTGGCGATCATCCTGATTCTGATGACGCGCAAAATCACTGGAGCGATACTGATCGGAGTTCTGGGCACGACGGTGTTGGGAATATT
>JAICJP010000324.1 GCA_025928375.1 Candidatus Sulfotelmatobacter sp. | reverse complement strand
ACATCCGGCCTTTACGAAAGTACGTCGATCCATGAGTCGAGTCCCGCTCCGAAGCCAAACAGCGATCAGATTACGGCAGCCGCAATCCGTTTACAACCCCCTTTGGGCAGCGATTCTCAAGGTGTGATACTGAGTCTCATCCGGTGGTGACAATCTTATTTCTACTGGATACACTTTCGCTTCGATAGAAATGAAACTCCTTATGAATAGTTGCAACCAAATACCATCGACAATCCTCGCACTGATCGCAATCGCCATCGGATCTCCTCTACTGACCTTCTCGCAAACGCCTTCTTCGCAGCAGCCGATCGCCCCGGCGCCTATGTATGACCTGCTGCTGAAAGGCGGTCACGTGATTGACCCTGCGAATCACATCGATGAAGTGCGCGATGTCGCGATTTCTCTGGGGAAGATCGCTGCTGTGGAGAAAAACATTCCGGCTAACCTGGCCGGAAAGGTCGTGGATGTCTCGAAACTTTACGTTACCCCCGGGCTCATCGATATCCACTATCACGTTGGTCACGGTGGGGCGCCGCTGAACTGGTTCACGCCTGAAGCCCGGGCTCATGCCTTGCCCTTGGGCATTCCGGCGGATCTGGCGCTGCAGGCGGGAGTGACTACCATCGTGGATGCCGGCACCTCAGGCGCAGAAACATTCCTCCAGGAGAAGGAAGAAGTAATCGACCGAGCCAGGGTGCGTGTACTCGCTTTCCTGAACATCGTCGCCGACGGCATGAATGGCGGACTCGAGCAAAGCCTCGATGAGATGGATGTGAAGCTTTGCGCCGCCACCATTAAGAAATACCCAGACCTCATCGTGGGAGTAAAAACGGCCCATTACTGGACGAATCTCCCGTGGGATGCGGAACATGTACCCTGGGCCGCCGTAGATCGCGCGATCGAATGCGGCACCGCCGCCAACGTTCCGATCATGGTGGATTTCTGGCCTCGTGAAGATAGAACCTACGAGGATCTGATCTTGAAAAAGATGCGGCCGGGTGACATACATACCCACGTCTTCGCCCAGCAATTTCCCATCATTCTCCCCGATGGAAAACTCAATCCAGCCTTAGCGGAGGCCCGAACCCGAGGCGTGATCTTTGACGTGGGACATGGAAGCGGCAGTTTTTGGTTCCGCAACGCCGTACCCGCGCAAAAGCAGGGCTTTGTTCCCGATTCCATGTCCACCGATTTGCATACGGGCAACTACACTGTCGTGAGCATGACCGATGTAATGTCCAAGTTCTTAGGGATGGGTGTGCCGCTCGACGACATCATTCGACGCTCAACGGTGAATCCTGCGAGCGAGATTCACAGGCCGGAGTTAGGCACACTATCCGTTGGCAAGGATGCCGATATTGCCGTATTGGAGTTGATGAAGGGCCGTTTCGCCTACATCGACTGCGGCGTTGCCAGAATGGACGCGAACGTCAAACTGACAGCGCGCATGACCATCCGCGCGGGGCGGATTTCCTATGATCCCTCCGGCCTCAGCATGGTCGAATGGGAGAAGGCGCGTCCGCAATATTTCTCGACGCCGGGCCTCGGAAGTTCATTGCCGGCGCGAGCGGACGATTATCCCAGAGACTGATTTCGAAGTTCGTACCCGAAGGAGTTCAAAGATGCGACAGCTAAGCCGGCGAAAGCTACTCAGTACAGGAGCACAGGCGGTGGTTGCTGGTACCGTTGCACTATCCGGCCTGCCTGCCGCGCGAGCCCGCGCGTCTTCCAAAGCCGGTGCCCAGGCGGTGGATTATTACCAGAAACTTGGGGTGACTCCGTTTATAAACGCGGCCGGCACGTACACGGTTCTCTCCGCCTCGACCATGCCAGACGAGGTCCAGGCCGCGGTGGCGCTGGCGGTAAAACAGCCGGTGAATCTCAACGAACTTCTCGACGCCTCGGGCGCGTACCTTGCCAAGCAACTCCACTGTGAGGCCGCACTGGTGACTGCTGGCGCTGCCGCGGCGCTCGTAGTGGGAACGGCAGCTTGCGTTACGCTGGGAAACAAGCAGTCCATACTCGATATTCCCACCGATATGTCAGGACTTAAGAATGAAGTGATCGTTCAGAAGACTCATCGCTACGACTATGATCACGCCCTGCGTAACTGCGGGATCCGCTTCGTGGATGTAGAAACTCTTGAGCAATACGAACAAGCCTTCACCGAGCGTACGGTGATGGCGCATTTTTTTAATGCGGCCGAAGGCAAAATCAGCCGCGAAGATTGGATTCGAGTCGCCCATCAGCATGGAGTGCCGTGCTTTAATGACGCTGCTGCCGATGTTCCCCCGATTTCCAATCTATGGAAATACACGCAAATGGGATTTGATCTGGTGACGTTCTCTGGGGGCAAAGGCATTCGTGGACCCCAATGCACCGGGTTACTTCTGGGCAGGAAGGATCTGATCGAAGCCGCCAAAAAGAATAACTCGCCCAACTCCAATACCATCGGTCGCGGAATGAAAGTTGCGAAAGAGGAAATTGTCGGGCTGGTTGCCGCCGTGGACTGGTTTTTGAAGCAGGACGAGGCCGCTACGGAGGCTGAATACCGGAGCCGGGCTGATCGCATCGCCAAACAGTTGAGCACGATTCCAACGGTGCAGACCCAGATATTCATTCCCGAAGTCGCGAATCACGTTCCGCACTTGCTCGTTACTTACGACCAGAATCGGGTCAAGCTGACGGGTGCCGACGTGATGCAAAAGCTGCGCCAAGGCAAACCAAGGATTGAGCTGAATCCCGCGACGGGAGGCTCCCCTGCTAGCGCAGGATTGCAGGGTGGGCCAAACACCATCGTCGTTGGAGTCTGGATGTTGCGGCCGGGAGAGGACATGATAGTCGCGAAACGGTTGCAAGAAGTCCTGCAACAGGCGGTCAGTGCATAGCGAATGCCTCTTCCAGAATAGGGCTTAGGCCGCCGGGAGCAACCCGTTTTATTTCTTCTTCATAGTTTTCGGAGGCATATTGTGAGTGTGGCCGCATATCGCGAGCGTATTTCAGGAGTATTGAATCAAATCTGGGACACACAAACTGCCAACATCGAGAAAGCCTCTGCCGTCATGGCCGACTGTATCAGTCACGGCGGTCTGGTGCATTTGTTCGGCAGTGGCCATTCCGTCCTGCCCGTGCAGGACATGTTCCCGCGCTATGGCGCTTTCCCTGGCTTTCGGCCACTCATGGATATGAGGCTGATGTGGACGAACGTAATCGGCTCCGGCGGCGCAAAGGGCCTGCTCTGGCTGGAACGTCGCGAAGGGTACGCTGCCCTCCTTTTTGAGAATGAGCCGATACGCAGCGGCGACGTCATGCTGGTCTTCTCGCATGGCGGTCTGAACGCAGCCGGGATTGAAGTACTCCAGGAAGCGAAGAAGCGCGGCCTCACAACCGTAGCAATTACTTCAATGGATAATTACCGGAAACGTGAGGCAACTCATTCCTCGGGGAAAAAGCTGGCTGACGTTGCCGATTATGTGATCGACAACTGTGTTCCCGCAGAAGACGCGCTGGTCACCATTAAGGGCTGGAAAGCACCGGTAGCGGCGGGATCCACCGTTTCCACGGTCACGATTGCAATGGCAATCGTGGCGCAGGTGGCCTCTGACCTTGCCTCGAAGGGGCACAACCCTCCCGTATTTGTCTCGCCGAATGTTCCGGGAATTCCGGCGGACAACAACCACCAGGTCTATGAAGCTTATGAGCGCTCGCTGAAACGATAATTTGTGAGCCAACCGCCTCGCGCCCGAATTCTCTTCCTCAGTGCATGTGCCGGCATTCTCGTGTTTGGCATCGTGTTCGCCGTTCTTGGAACTGTCTTCGGGCTGCCTGCAATGCGGGCGCGTCTGCAGATCAATCTCGCCCAGCAAGGAAACCTCTTTTTCCTGCTCTATCTCGGAATATTCAGTGCCTCGCTGATCGTTGGTCCGCTGATCGACCATCTTGGTAACAAAGCAAATTTGTTGATCTCTTCCGCCATTGTGGCCGTCGCAATGCTTGCATTTGCCGCGGCGCATTCATTTTTCGGTGCATCTCTCGCCGCGCTGTTACTCGGATTTGGCGGTGGCGGATTGAACACTTGTACCAACGTCCTCGTCTCCGACCTGTACGGCGACCAGCGCGGTCCCATGCTGAATTTGCTCGGCATCTTCTTTGGCGTCGGGGCGTTGTTCGTTCCCCTCCTCGCGGCCACCATAGAAGGACACTTCACCATCGCTCAGCTCTTTGTCCTTTGTGCTGCGCTCGCGTCCGTCTGTGCTGTCGGATATGGTGCAATTTCTTTCCCGCCTGCCAGAGCTGGCCAGGCATTTTCCTGGGGCGAGGCCTTCGGTGTCGCCAAGTACAAAGGAGTCTTGCTCTTGGGCTTCATTCTCTTTTTCGAGTCAGGCAATGAGGCGAGCATTGGCGGCTGGACTTCCACTTATGTGAACGGCGCCGGATATTCGCCGCGCGCTGCCACTCTGGCTTTGGCGACCTACTGGGCGGCTCTGATGCTGGGCCGGATATTGGCCGCTCGTATGCTCCATGCATTCGCCAAGTCGAGTCTCGTAGCCTGGACCGCAACTGTCTCGCTCGTTGGCTGCGCGATTCTTCTCACGGCGCATTTGTTTTCGTTCTTCCTGCTGGGCACGGCATTGATCGGATTATCGTACGGTCCCATCTTTCCCACCACTCTGGCCATCGCGGGTGATCGCTACTCTGAGCGGGCCGGAACTGTCTTCGGACTTCTGTTTTCGATCGCGCTGATTGGAGGAATGCTGCTGCCCTGGGCTGTGGGACAGGTCTCGCAACACTTCGGACTGCGCCTGGGAATGGTTGTACCGGCATTGGGAGCAGTGGGAATCACCGTGCTGGCAATTGTGTTCATGCTCCGCGAACGATTGGCTGGGCGTCAGGTAGAACATGCCACCCGGTAAAATTTGGGTTCTTAAACGGGTGGTTGCACCGGACATCAACACGGAAAAGGCTTTTAAGTGAGCACAGTATTCGCCGTCGATTTGGGTGGGACCAAGTGCTCCGCGGCAGTGGTGGATCGGAGCGGACGCCTTCTCTCCCGGCGCACCGTTGCCGTCGACCACACTTCGCCCAATGCTCCCGTCCTCCAGATCATTCAATTGGCTGAACAATTCGGAGTGCCGAAACGCGCTTTTCAAGCTGCCGGAGTGGCTGTGCCCGGCCTGGTCCGTTCCAATGGAACCGTGTGGGCGCCAAACCTACCCGGATGGGATCGCATGCCGCTGGCCAGTCGCCTCAAACGCTCGCTTGGAATTCCGGTGTTGGTTGAGAGTGATCGCAATGCCGCGATTGTT
>JAICJP010000339.1 GCA_025928375.1 Candidatus Sulfotelmatobacter sp. | reverse complement strand
CTTTGAACTTTTCTTCGAATGCGTCCCGATTTCGATTGGCGGAGCCGCCGATCCACAGGCTGAGACTTCCATTCGCGTTCTGTACCGGGACCACCCACAGCCGCATGTGAATGACGTAGAACACAAAAGTCAGACCGACCGCCATCAGCACGACTCCGGCCCACACCGCCCACTGTCCGGGCTCGTGCGAGACTTCCAGGCCGGTAAAGACTCCGGTCTTCAAATCTTTGGGTTCGAAGATGTACGGGGAGGACGCATTCTCGGCGACCCCGGATATTTCCGGGAGCCAGTAATTCGTGGTGGCGTTCGTATTCTTCGAAGTGACGACCATGTGTACCGCTGGATTCGTCACGTCGTTGCTGCGGGCGTACACGTGTCCGTCCTGCACCACGAAATCCGGGATGAATTCCACTAACTGCACGGTCGTGTCGGCATCGAGCGCCAGTTCCTGGTTCATCCTCAGCGAGATTTGCTGCGAGGACCCGCCCTTAGCCGGGGTCACATTCAGAACCAGTTCGTCGAGTTTCCCCGTGCGTCCGTAGCTGGCCTGGTAGAAGCGGATTCCCTTATAGACCAGTGGATCATTGACCACGATCTCTTTGCTGGAAACTTCCTGACCGTTCTCGACGATGGCGAGCTTGGACCAGTATTTCTTGGGCGTGCCGTCGCTATAGGTTTCTTCACCGGCAGCGTTGCACAGGATGGAGAACGGCAGCGTGCGCGAAACTCCCGTTTTCATTTCGATCTGATTGCCGGCTTTGCCCGGGGTGAGCATGAGAAAGCCGCGCCAGCCCACCAAAGCGTCGATGATTCCGCCGAGAAAGATCAGGAGCAGGCTGGCATGCACCATGTACACGGCCATCTCGGAGATGCGGTTGCGTTCTGAAAACAGGGAGAAGCTGTTGGTGCGCACGATGCGCTCTGACTTCAAGCCGTGCTTGCGCAGAATGCGCTCGGCTGCGCCCAATCCTTGTTCCTCATCGCTGATCGGGATGCTGGCTTGCAGGGGAAGTGCTCGGCGGAAATTCTGATCGGGACTCTTATAAGGACGCGAGAAATATCGCCATGCGTTGGGGAAGCGCTGCACCGACGCCGCGATGATGCTGAGGCTGACCACAATCATCAGGGCCACAAACCAGCGCGCGTGGAAGACATCGGTGAGTCCCGTGGCATCGAGGAAGCGCAGCATGGCGGGCGAGTAGGCACGCGCCATGTCATCGGGTTCCGTCATCGGGCGCTGCAGAATCACGGTGCCGGCCGCCGAGAAGATGACGACCAGGATGATGAGAACCACGCCAGTCTTGATCGAACTCAGGGTCTGCCAGCTTTTGCGAAGTGCGGAGCCGAGTGACAGGGCCATAACTTCTTCTTCCTCGCTTGTCCGCAATGCACGTTCGGCACCATTTAGTTCGTGGCCTTTAAATGAAGTGATCTCAACGAGTTGTGGCATCACGTCTGGGTTCAAGCCGGCGCGAGTTGAGCCATAACACTCAATCAGAAGAACAGCGATTGAAATTTCACGCACGTGCTCTAAACCCTGTGATTACAATCACAAAACTCGACAGGGCCATGCGTTATTTCCACCACTGACGGTGCGGCAGAAAGCCCATTCGGACAGGGCCAGGTGGTTGTGGAAATTCTCAGTAGGAATCGGCTCAGCCGTGAACTGCTTCTGTTGCAAACAGTTACAGATTTCTAATCTGCGCCAGCAGGTCGATCCAGATTAGGAAATGCTCGTGCAAAAGCCAAAGTGGCATGGTCCCAGAGGTCACAAGGCGCACGGCTCAAAATGATTCGCTGAGGCGGCGAATTCTCCCCCAAGTCTTCGCGGCGCTTTTTTTCGTCGCCATGGCAGCGCTCCCGGCCTTTGGGAAGACGCATCCGGTTCCGCTGGACAAGAATGTTGATGCTGCGAAGTGTCTGGAGTGCCACGCAGACAAGACCAAAGGCAAGGCGGTGCATTCGGCGATCGCGACCGGCTGCCTGAGTTGCCATGAAGTCCGCGTCACCAAAGACGTCACCCGCGTAAAACTCACGACTACGACTACCCAGGCCCTCTGCCTGAGCTGCCACGACGAAAAGAAAGCCGATCCGGCCAAGACGATGCATCCTCCCGCGGTCCGGGATTGCGTGAAGTGCCACGATCCGCATCAGTCAGACAATCCCAATCAGCTGTTGAAGGCTTCGTCGGGCGCGACCCGCGATGAGAATCTCTGCTTGTCCTGCCACAAGATTGGAGTGGACATCCCCAAAGAGGGTAGCCGGCACGCGGCGCTCGACATGGGATGCGACACCTGCCATGTAACCCACAAGAACGGCGACAAAGGGAAAATCGAGTTCGCGGCGCACCTGAAGAAAGATGTGCCGGCGATTTGCATCGACTGCCACGACGTAAAGGATGCCGCGCTGCAGAAGGCGCATTTGGATCAACCATTCGGCACGGCCAACTGCCTGCAATGCCACAACCCGCACCAATCGGCCAAGCCCAAGCTGATGCAAACCTTCCTGCATACGCCCTTCGAAGGCAAGATGTGCGACAGCTGCCATCAGGCCGCGAAGGACGGAAAAGTTGTTCTGGCCAATGCTGACAGCCGCGCGCTCTGCCTCACCTGCCACGAAGAGCAGGGAAAGAAGATCGAGTCGGCGAAGGTGCAACACCCGGGAGCGCAGGGCGAATGCATCTCGTGCCACAACCCGCATGGTGGAAAGTCGCCGGGATTCATTCAGCCCGATCCGGTGAACGCGTGCCTCGCGTGCCACAGCGATCAGACCGAGCAGATGAAGAAGGCACACCTGCACCAGCCTGCAGCAGTGCAAGGATGCGCGACCTGTCACGAGCCGCACGGCGGCGAGAACCAGCATCTGCTGCGCGCGGCGAGTCCCAACAAACTCTGTCTTGAATGCCACGGCCCCGAAGCCAATCCGCAGAAGCTGGAGAGCGAACACCTGGTCACGATCTTCAATGGCGCAGTGAAGCTGCCGGAAGACTACTTCCAAAAAGTGACTGTGCTGCCCTTGAAGTACGGACGTGGGCACCCGACCGAGGGGCACCCGGTCACCGATGTCATGGACCCGACCGATGTGAGCAAGGTTCTTAAAACGGTCAACTGCTTGTCCTGCCACCAGCCGCATTCTTCGGCGCAGGCAAGCCTGCTGATCAAAGATCAAGCGAACAATATGGCGTTCTGCATGACCTGCCATACGGGATTTTCGAAGTAGGTGGAGCGAACGATGTTCAGAGCGATGCAAAGAGCGATGAGATTGGCGGTGGTGATCACTGGAGTGGCGATCATGCTGGCTCTGGCCGATCCCTCCGCGCTCTATGCCGGTAAGAAGAAAAAGGCGGAAGCAGCGCCTAAACAGCCCAACATCCTCGACATTCTGGATTATTCCAAGATCGTTTGGCCCAATCCGCCGGCCGTCACCAGGATCAAGTATCTGAATTACTTCTGCTGCGACAAGTTCACGCCCACCGCGGAAAAGAAAAAGAATTCGTGGATGGATCGCATGGCCGGCGGCGAGACCCAGCAACAGCAGATGGCCGACAAACCGCTGTTCGCGCTGTGGACGCCTTACGGTTTGGCGGAAGACTCCAAGGGCAATCTCTACGTGGCCGACGGCAAAGTCGGGGCGATCTTCGTTTTCAATACTGAAACCAAAGAACTGCAGATGATCAAGCACGGGCTGCAGGCGCGCTTCGGCGACATCATCGGTCTCGCTATTGACGATTCCGACCGCCTGTTCGTCTCCGATACAAAGATGCACCGCATTCTGGTGTTCGATAAGAACCACAAAGTGGAGGGGACCATCGCGCAAGGCCTGGTCGATCCCGGGGGCATGGCGGTGGACAACGAGAACCGCTTCCTCTATGTGGCCGACGCGGCGCTCGATCTGGTGCTGGTCTACGACGCTGACAAGCTGACTTTGCTGCGCAAGATCGGTACGCCCGGCAAGAACCACACCCTGGTCGATCCCGGGCAGTTTGCCGTGCCCACCAATGTTGCACTGGATTCGGACGGCAATCTCTACGTCTCCGACACGTACAACAATCGCATTGAGATCTTCGATGCCGATGGAAATTTCATCCGGCAATTCGGCAAGGCTGGAGATCGTCCGGGAACCTTCATGCGGCCTAAGGGAATTGCCGTCGATGTGGACGGCCATGTGTGGGTCGCCGACGCGGTGCAGGACCGGGTGCAGTGCTTTACGCCCGAAGGCGATCTGCTGATCTGGATGGGCGGACACGGCACGCTGCCCGGGCAATTCCGCACACTGGCCGGACTTTATATCGACAAGAACAACCGGATCTTCACCTCCGAGCAATTTCCCGGACGGGTGCAGATGTTCCGCTACTTCACCGACGACGAGGCGAGAGCGGAATTGGCTCGGCGCAAGCAAGCCGAGAAGGGGAACTTAGATGGGGCAAAGCCGAGCACTAACGCAGCGGCTACGAATTCTGCGGCCCGATAGCCGCAATCGAGTTTGGCCTTCCGCGGATGGCCAAAGGGAGTCTGGCCTCATAACCGGCTCCGAATTGATAAGCAGTAGCAGTAGCCGTAGATGTAACAGCTGTTACAAACAGGAGGTCTTTAAACCTTATATGCGAAAGATGATGTTGTTGATGCTCGTAGTTCTGCTCGCGGTAGGTTTTGCGGCAGCGCAGACCTACAGCGGAAACAGTGTGGGCGGCCTGAAGGGAATGGATGTACTCGGCGCCCACAACAATGGCGGCCGCGGTTGCGCGGGCTGCCATGCTCCGCACAGCGGCGCAGCGGGCGGCGGCGGCAATGCGGCCACCAACGGTGCGGCCTTTAACGACCCACTCTCCGGCAGCAACGCGCTGTTCGGACAAGACGTCACTCCTCTCTATGGCGTGTCGCTGACCTTCGGCAACGGATATGTTGAGGCCCTGCCAGGCAATGCGGCTGCCTATTCCACCAACGAAGAAGAGCTTCGCGGAATCATGTTCTGCCTCGCCTGCCATGACGGCCAGATCGCCAAAGGGCAGATGATGCAGGGAACCTCGTGGGAGCAGTCCCGCGGAATTCTTCCCGCAGGCGTGTATGG
>JAICJP010000275.1 GCA_025928375.1 Candidatus Sulfotelmatobacter sp. | reverse complement strand
CTGAAGATGCTCTGCCGGCATGGATGGCAATGTCTCAGAACAATGCGGCTGTTCGGAACTCCTATTGATAACAACTCTTGCGGTGGCAGCATATGCCTGGAATCACGAGGGCCTGTGACGGGAGACGCAGCGTACCTCAATGTCGAAGAAATTACAGGGGCTCCGGAAGCTGGATGTTCTCTTCCACTGCTTCGAGCAGTCGAGAATGCGTTGGGGCGCATCCGCGATGGCAGCTTCAGCAACGCTCGCCGTTGGCTTGTCTCGGCCCGGTGCCTGGAAACCGGATCAATCAGTGGCCTTTGAAGAATTCGGCCATCTCGGGCGCGGTCGCAGCCTGGCCGGGGAACTTTTTGACCCCGAGAGCCTCAAGGACCAGGCGCAACGTGCTCTGATGTTGATACAGCGTTTGGGACTGGAAATTTGGTTTGCTATTGGAGCTGACAATCACCGCGGCCACCTGACCTCCGCCATGATTGAAATCGCTTAATTCGCCCTCGTCGAAAAGGATGACCAGCAGGCCACCGCTCTGGAAGGTGGAGCTCGCGATCAGTGGCGCCATGTTGCTCTGCAACCAGGAATCGGCAGTCGCCAGTGTTCCATCGTGCGCGTCGTTGTTGACGTCGGGGACAATGAATGAAAAGTTCGGCAACGAATTGTTTGCCAGGTCGGTGGCGAATTGCGTGAAGGGCACGATGTTCGCGGCCTGAGCCGGGTTGTTCTGCACGTCCGAGAGCAAGGAGAAAGGATTGTGACGACGAACGTAAGGAGGAGCATCGCCTCCCAGATATCCAGCAGAGGGAATTGATTCCTGGTAGGTCGTCCAGGTTTTACCGGCGCTCACCAGTTCGCGAACCACGTTGTCATCGCCGATGGTCCCTGAGAAATTGTCGTTTAAGGTTTCCATTTGCCCGGTGGTCAGCATCAGGTAATTCGGGATCGAAGGATGCGCATTAGCGAAGTACTGCTTCGCCAATGCGTACTTCGAGGCCAGGCCATTCAAATAGGGCATGGAGGAGTTTCCGATGACCTCGGTGAAACTGTGATTCTCTTCGACTACGAGAAACACATGACTAAACGTCGGCAAGGTTGCCGGAGTGGGGCTGGGGTTGGAGGAACTTCCTGCGCTGTAACCTCCACAGGCTAGCTGCACGGCGGCGACAGCGGCCAAAATGGCCACTGCCAGTGTGATGGAAAGGTATCCCTGTCCTCGTCTGGTCCAGTTCTGCACGCCTCAATTGGATGTGGAAGCGCAGGCAAATGTTTGTGGCGAAACGCCGGACTCATTTTTTGGCATTCTGCGCATCTTGTTTATTCCCCAAATCCAGCCCGAAGTCCGGCTTCTCGAAGGTGCCTAAAATGTGCACGGGAACAATCTCTCCCTTTTTCTTTTTCTTGAAGATGGGATCAATGATCTTCAGAACGAACGACTTCATTCCACTGGTGGTCTTTGAAATTCTGGTGTCAACCCGCATTTGGCCGTGCAGGTCGACCCGGTGGGGTTCGGCCACGCCGTAGGTGCCGTGCATCTCAGCTTGCGCCCCGGGGATGGAAAACGAGAGCTCGGAGAAATGGGCAATACCCTTTACGAGCTTTACCTGACCTTTGAGGCCGCTCACAACGGCTCCGGGGTCGTCCTTGTTTTGGCCACGGGCCCCGGCGCTGAGCTCGTCCACTCCGCGCTGCGTTTTGGCTTTGGAAAACGTACCCTGGGCAATATCGAACGAGCCTTCCAGTTGCACTTTTTGCAGGAATGGCTGATCCCCAGGGGGAAGCTCTGCCAGAGCACGCAACGCGATTTCGCCCGACATAGGCGCGTGTTCGCTAGTGAACAAGCCCAGAACGTCCTCGATCCGGCCATGGTCGGCGGAGAAATGAATTTTGGTGAATTTTCCCTTGCCGGCTTCCGTCTTGGCGATGCTGCCCTGAGCCATGACCGTGGTGTGTCCAAAGTGCGCTTCCACGCTCTTCAGGAAAGTGTCTCCATTTTCGCCACTGACGTAGGCGTCGAATTTGGTCGTGAGGTTGAAGGTGTTGCCGCTGTTTTTTACGCGGAAAGCAGGAGTTGTGGTGGTACCGGTCACGCTGAGTTGCTTGAGGGTACCGCCGAAATTCCCCTGAGAAGACAGAATTCCGCTAATGCCCTCGTAGACGCTGAGATCCGCGTGGTCAAAGGTGAAGGCGCCGGAGAACGGGGTCGTATCTGGATGATCTTTGCTATAGGGCCCGAACTTGCCGTCGGCCGAAAGCTCTCCCACCGGGTTAGGGTTGCGAAATTTCAAGTGATAGGCGAGAGGACTGCCCCAGCGTACGTTCCGGAAGGTGGCTTCGTGTACGTCAAAACGAAGGGGCAGTTCGTGACTTTCTTTGGGTTCAAACTCAACGAAGCTGCCATTGGCCACGACTTCGTCAACCACCGTCGTCGAATGCTGCGTGTTGAAGGATTCCTTGGTGCCCAAGGCTGGAATGAATACGTGCGCGCCCTCGGCAATGATGCGCGGAACATGGCCCCGGAGCATGCCGAGAAAGCTGCCCTGCACCCGAAGTTTCTGAATTTCGATCAGCTTGAAGTGATTGGCGCCGTGATGGAACTGGAGGCCGTAGAGCACGCAACCAGGAGGGAAAAAGGTGGGATGATAGCTCTGGGCTGTGACCGTGCTGTCGCTGGCCTCCCGCAAATCCTGCAGCACGGCTTCCCGGGAAAATGGCCAGAACTTTAGGTAGAATACGGCGGCTGCGCAGATCAATACCAGCAGAGCAACGAGAAAGAAGATGGTCTTGCGTCCCAAGCGAAACGGCTGGGGGCTACGCCCCTCCCAAGTAGTGTGCGAAGCGCTGGTGGTCGCGGACGAAGCCATATTACTTTGAGGCCGCTGACGCAATTTATGTTGTTGGGGACTTCGGAGTGGACTCCTACCCAAAACAGAGTATTGCCTGGCGAGTGACCACGATTGGAACAAAGGATCGAAGGCGGTACAGGGTGTATCATCGAATGTGAATCCCTTGAAACTTGATTTGCGCCGTTACATCTGCGAGCGGATCGCTCCTGCTGGGCTTTAGTCCATCCACGACATACCTCTTCTAAGCCGATTCGCTGCGGCTATTCTTTTAATGTTCCCGAGACCAGGCGAAGGGTGTACTCGGCTCGTCCCGCGTGTGCGGGGCATATCCCTCAAGAGGACTCTTATGAAACTTCTAGTGATTGGTTCGGGCATGATGGGTTCGGCAGCGGCCTTCGACATGGCGCGCACGCCGCAGGTAGAGTCGGTGACACTGGCCGATAGCGATGGAAAGCGAGCGCGGGAGGTGACCGCCCGGGTGAACCGCATTACGGGCGGAAAGAAGGTGCGGGCCGCCATTCTGGACGCTGCCAACGAAAACGCCGCGGCGAAATTGATGCGTGGCCACGATGCGGCTCTCTCGGCCGTGCCGTATTTCCTGAACTTAGGATTGGCGCGAGCTGCCATCAAGGCGCGATGCCATTTTGCTGACCTGGGCGGAAACAACACGGTGGTCCGGCAGGAACTCGCGCTGGCCAAGAAGGCAGAGAAATGCGGCGTGGCCCTGGCCCCTGACTGCGGACTCTCTCCCGGCATGGCGTCGATTCTCGGCGGCGAACTGGTGCGACGACTGGGCGGACGCGCGGACGCTTTGAAGCTCTACGTCGGAGGACTTCCCCTACGGCCGACCGCGCCATTCCATTACCAGTTGGTGTTTTCGGTGGAAGGTCTGATCAATGAGTACGTGGAACCGGCGCGCATCCTGCGCAAGGGAAGGCTCACGATGATTGATCCGCTCACCGAGCCCGAGGAGTTCCAGATTGCTGGGTTCGCACCGCTGATTGCCTTCCACACTTCGGGTGGTACTTCAACTTTGCCGGAGACATTTGAAGGCCGGGTGGGCGAGTGCTTCGAAAAGACACTGCGCTATCCCGGGCATTACGACCTGCTTTGCGAGCTGAACGAACTGGGATTGTTCTCGAGCGAGAAGATGAGGTTCGGCAAAGCGGAAATTGCGCCGCGCGCCATGATGTCAAAAATCTTTGAGGGAAAGTTCGCATCGAAAGGGCCAGACGTGTGCATCATGCGCCTGGAGGCTCACGAGTCGGTGAACGGCGCGGGTGTGCGGGGCTTGCTGGGCGGCCGTCTGAAAGGGCGTGTAGCGACATTCACCATGGTGGATTCTTACGATGCAAAGACGGACATGAGCGCGATGATGCGAACGACCGCCTTTCCGGCGTCGATTGTCGTGCAGATGCTGGCCTCGGGAGCGATCTCAAAAAGCGGAGGAGTATTGCAGGAGCGGGATGTCCCGGCGGATGTGTTCCTGGCAGAAGTTGAGAAGAGGGGAATCAAGATTGAATACAGCATGGAGTAGGGAGCTTCGCCAGGCTGCGCATTCAGAGGTGAAAAAGTGCACGAAAACCGGGTCAGCGCACGAGTTGCAAATTGAGCGAAGTAGCTCGCATGCTTCATGTAATTGTCGAATGGCACGAAGGTGGCGTTACTAAGCGGCGAAATCTTTGATGTACTTTCTGCACAGGAAAAAGCAAAGATTTTGTATGCAAAGCGGTGCAAGTCTCTGCTAGCATGGACCCCATCCAGACCCACATCCTCCGTATTATCTGAGAGGTGGACGCCCCAGGGATGGCAGTCTAAGTGCACCTGTGGAATCGGGTGCGTCCGGTCCAGAGATCCCAGAATCTGGCCCGGTCAAAGGTAGGGTAGAAGTTGTCGAGTCAACCGGAAGCAGGTCGTGTTGTAGTCATGCGGCGGCGGTGTAGCAGTCGCCACCGGCGGCATCGCCGGATTCGGCGCGCGCTGTTAATTACCTTCTGCGCGCTGGCAGTCCTGAGCGTCTCTTCGGTCCTCCTGCAGCGCCTCAGTCCCTCATTGTTCCGAAGAAGCTCCCGTGGCACGGAGCCGAATATCTCCGAGCAAGCGGCGCAGAAGACGCTG
The DNA here is from genome assembly GCA_025928375.1 of Candidatus Sulfotelmatobacter sp. Classification (GTDB taxonomy): domain Bacteria; phylum Acidobacteriota; class Terriglobia; order Terriglobales; family Acidobacteriaceae; genus Sulfotelmatobacter. Next base: position 1,098 of record JAICJP010000275.1, on the reverse strand, counting down.
GATGTGTTCCAACAGGAAGCGGCGCGCGAGATGGCGCGGCGTCCCATTTATCCCTACTCTGTGATTTCAGGCGGAGTGCGGAGCGGGCACGAATTGAAAGCGGCCGCCGAGCAAGATCCCGTTGTAGCGCTGCACTATGCCGGGTTCGATTACGCGCATGCGCGCTTGGTGCAACTACTGACGGAGCGCTCGGTTTACCTCTCTTATCGCATCGGCAAACGGGTTTATTGGACGCGCCGCCGGGTGAAATTACACAAGGGCGAAACCCTGCTTACCGACGGGAAGATGACCGCGCGAACCCGTTGCGCAAACCGCGTGGAAGAAGCCCCGCAGCAGGAAAGCTCGAACATGGAGCCGCCGGCTGCCAAGTTTGACGAGCCTCTCATGCCCGCCATAGGAACCGGATTGGCGACAGCGCCAGTTCCTTTCCGGACTTCTCTGGAACGTGCCTCTGTGGCGCCGCCGCTCAGTGTCTACGATCCCATCGGTGGAGGAAGCTGGACGCCGTTTGCGCCACCATCGCTGCCGAATGTCTGCGGAATCTCGGGCACGAAAAAGCCGGGAGCCAAGGGCACCGCGATTGCGAGCAGCGCGACTGCCCACACCGGGAAGGGTAAGAACAAAAACATTGATGTTTGTGGCGGGGGATCCACCAGCGAAGTTCCCGAACCCAGTACGTGGGTGCTGATGATTACTGGTATGGCGGTCCTGCTGTGGAGGGCACGGCACCGGCTCTCCACGGTATCTCTTGTCCACCATTCTTAATTTCGCACCGCGCTGATCTCGTCTCCCTCTTCCGTTTGTAGCTGACGGACGCATTCTGAAAGCCTTCAGGACTGTTTTCCTGAAGGCTTTTTTGTTGCGCGGTCGCTCGCTGTTCCGGCGGATTGCGAACGTCGGGTTGTGCGAGATTTTGAAGCCGATGTGCGACGAGAGAACCTGAAGTTCCAACACCAAAGTAACGCTGGGCCGGAACAGGGCGCTGTTACAATCGACCCAGATCAGCCCCAAAATTTAGCAAAGGTCTCCCCCATGCGTAGATTCTTGCGATCGACGGCCGTCCGGCTTGGGATCGCTCTCGGGTGTATTTGCCTGAGT
>JAICJP010000228.1 GCA_025928375.1 Candidatus Sulfotelmatobacter sp. | reverse complement strand
TCGCGCGCCGCCTCAACCTGGAAGCGGGGCAGCGTGGCAATGGCCTTGCGATAGGCTTCCACGACCTTAGGGGCGATCTGTTCTCCTTTGCGATTTTGCGACAGCAATTCGAAAAGAGAAATGTCCCCAAGGTCCTCTTCCAGGTACGCACCGTGATCGAGATCTACAGCGTAGATTTCGGGAACGGGAAGACCATGCCTGCGAAAATGGCGGGAGAATTCGAGAAAGGCGACGTTCTCCTCGCGAACGCCGTAGAGGATCGCAATCGCCGTCTTGCCGGGCGCGGTCAGGCGGACGATTTTGCGCCCCGAACCGCCGAGTTCGCCCTGCACCGGGACCATACGGTCGACCGGCACATGGAAATGTTGTTCGAATAAGCTGTGGAGAACGTCCATGAGTACGCCCGCGCGGCTTGGCCGCCGCAATCTTACAAAGATATCATCGAAGCGAGTGGTTGGATGGCAGTGGGGATTTCCGGCGGTAACCAGGGCGATTCTTGTCGGGAGGCACGATGAACTTTCAGGATTTTCGCGATTCTCTCACCTCGTCCGAGCCGCCATCGAAGTTGTCCCGCGCGCTCACGGCGCTATGGTGGGACGCCAAAGAGGATTGGTCGCGCGCCCACGAATGCGCGCAGGAAGAGGAGACGACCGAGGGCGCCTGGGTCCACGCCTACTTACATCGTAGGGAAGGAGACCAGAACAATGCCGCCTATTGGTATGGCCGGGCAGGCAAACCAGTCTGCCGCCAACCGCTAGAAAGCGAATGGCTGCAAATCGCGCAAGCGTTGCTGCAATAGATGCGGAGCCTGTATTAGAGACCGTTTGAAAGGGGTTTGGTGCCAGGAGTTTTGTCCGACGGTGCGGCGATTGAACGAATGGAGAACAAAAATTAGGAAGCGGGCCCCCCTCCCCCAAGGTGGTCCCGCTTCAAGAGCCGCTTGTTTTTCACAACGACTTCTCAAAAGGGACTGTAGCACTGCACGCGAGCGGGATGAATCGTACGAAGGTGCCAGTGCATGTCTCCAAAGTGCTAAGGACTTCGCCTGAAATTGTCAGCTGTACGAGGTTCCCGGGGCACGCCCGCGCAGGTTTTGCGCCTTGCCGGATCCGTGCGAATGGTGGCGGCGGTAGGACTCGAACCTACGACCTACGGATTATGAGACCGTCGCTCTAACCACCTGAGCTACACCGCCACTTGCCTGTAATTCGGGAATTCGCGAAAGAAACCCGGCCAGCATGGAGCCGGCCATTCGCGGCACGGAAGCAACGAGCCAGGCGGAGCGTTACGTCCGATTTCATTCTAAGAAAGCGCGCAAAATTGGTCAAACTGCGATGAGGCGACCGGATATACTCTGGCACATGTTTACTGGCGCTCATTTTCTTTTCTACAGCAAGAATCCGGAAGCCGACCGGGCCTTCTTTCGCGACGTGCTCAGCTTGCGCTTCATTGAGATGGGTGAGGGCTGGCTGATCTTTGCCATGCCTTCGTCCGAAGCGGCGATCCACCCCAGCCAGGAAGAGTTTTCCCAGAAACATGGCGGACACGATTTGCTGGGCGCGGTGCTTTACCTGATGTGCGACGATCTCGGCATGATGATTAGCGATCTCAGGGCGAAAGAAATCCAATGCACCGCGATCCAGAGCGCACCCTGGGGAACATCGACAACGATTCCGTTGCCCAGCGGAGCTCACATCGGACTGTACCAGCCGTCCCATCCCACCGCTCTGAATTTGCGCGCCTGAGAATCATGAAAACCATCGCCGTCATTCCTGCACGCCTGGCGTCGACTCGTCTACCCCGCAAAATGCTGCGCGATGTGATGGGCAAACCGCTGATCGGGGTGGTTTACGAAGCGGTGCGTTTATCGGCGCTGCTCTCAGAGGTGATCATTGCGACCGATTCGGACGAGATCATGTCCGCGTGCCGCCAGCATGGCTGGAACGCGCGGCTGACTTCATCCCAGCATCGCAGCGGAACCGAGCGCGTGCACGAGATATCCAATACTGAGTCGGCCGACGTTTACATCAACGTGCAAGGCGACGAACCGCTGGTCCGCGCCGAGCAGATCGGCAGGCTGCTGCAGGTTATGGAGAACCCGGCAGTACAGGTTGGTACGCTCATAACGCCCGCCGCCGACATCGATATTGCGAATCCGAATGCCGTTAAAGTGGTTACCGATTTAAAGGGGCGCGCGCTGTATTTTTCCCGCGCTACCATTCCCTTCGACCGCGACAATTCCAATCCGCGATATTTCAAACATCTCGGGCTATATGCCTATCGCAAGCCTGCGCTGGACAAATTTGTGAGCCTATCCGAGTCTTTCCTGGAAGAGAGCGAGCGACTGGAACAGTTGCGTTTCCTGGAGAATGGAATTCCTATCTATGTGGGCGAGACGCCTTACGACAGCGTTGGCGTGGATACGGAGGAGGACCTGCGGCGGGTGATGGAGATTCTGAAGACACGCTGATTCACTTCGGCATCACTTGGAGTGATGCTCGCCCTGCACGTGCTCTTCGGCCAATCTGTCTCGCAGCGACGCGCGTGCCTGCCGTGCGAGTTCCCGGCATGCGCTGAGGTTAACCATGGGATCCGGGGTGAGTCCCTTGTCTCGCGATTGAAGGCGATCCCACAATGACGAGGCTTCCGGGTGGGTTGTGATCAGGATATCGCAGGGCACCGTCTCCAAAAACGTAAAGCTCTTTTCGAAGTCCGGGAGCGCGTGGGGATAATCGCTGCTGCTGGAAAATCGGAACCCGTCGGAGGAGATGGGCGCCAAACTGTCGGCATAAACCATATTCCGGCAGGCCGCTTCCTCACAGGATTTCCAGGTCCAAGTTGTGCCTCCTGGTGTGTGCCCGGGGGTTAAATGAGCGGTGATCACGATTTCCCCGGCTCGAATCTGGTCGCCATCGCGAAACGTTTGGACGTTCGCCACCGGCGAGATGGGAGTTCCTCCTGCAAATTGCGGGTCGCCTTTGCCGATCCCGCCGTTGCTCAGCACTTTTGCGCTCCACTCGCTCGCTTCCACTCTCGCGCCGCTCACGCGTTGCAATTCAGCGATTCCGCCGGCGTGATCAAAATGGACGTGTGAATTCAGTATTAGCTTCACATCTGCCATCCGGAATCCCAAGGACTGGATATTCGCCGCAATCTGCTTCGCCGACTCGGGAAGGGCACCGTCAATCAATACGTGGCCACGGTCAGAGGTAATCAGGATCGAACTCAGCCCATGAGGGCCGACGTAGAACGTGTTTCCCCAGATGCGGAAGGGCTTCTGCGGCCGGTTCCACTGCACGCACCTTGCACAAGGAGTCGTTCGAGTTTGTCCAAGACAGAGATCAGGGGAACAAAAGCACAGCAGAAGGCAAAGGCAGAGGAATTTCATGGTTACGAATGCGCGTGTTGAGTCTTGCCCCATTCTTCTGCTGCCTCCAGACGCCGGGAGATCGAGGGATGCGAGTGAAAGAACCATTCCACCCACTTCGAGGGCGTACGCTCCGCCAGATTTTGTTCCGCCAATTTGTTCATGGAAGAGATAAACGGCTCCACGCTCGAGGTGGACTCAAAGGCGTAGCGATCTGCCTGGCGTTCATTGAATCGTGAGAAGGCGTTGAGCACCGGCATCAGCAGAAACGACAGGACCACCGAAACCAGCGCGAGCAGCGGCAGGTTGGCAAAATCCGACAACTCTTCAAACCTGCGCTGGTCCACGGCATAGTGCAGGGTCCAGTTGGCTGCCCAAAATCCGAACAAGGTGATGCCAGTCTGCACCAGGATGCTTTTTAAAATGTGCTTGTGCACGTGGTGGCCGAGTTCATGGGCCAGCACGGACTCGATCTCTTCCGGCGTGTAGTTATCGAGCAGGGTGTCGGCGAGAATAATTCGCCGGGTGTTGCCCAGACCGGTGAGGGCGGCATTCGCCTTCTTGCTTTTTTCCGAAAGTTTCCAGCGATAGATGCCGCGGACGCGGGTGCCCGCGCGCTCGCTCAAGATCACCAGCCGCCTTCGCAGGTCCTCGTTATCGAGCGGCTCAAATTTGTAGAAGATCGGAAACAGCACTACTGGCGCCAGTTGCGCGAGCAGGATAAACAGGCCCATGAACAAGGCCCATGCGAGAATCCACCAGTGCAGGGGCCATTGCCGGATCGACAAGTAGACCAACTCGACGACGATGGCGCCGAGGACTAATCCGAGCAGAAAACCTTTGATCTCGTCCCAAGCCCAAGCGGAAAATCTCTGGTTGGAGAGCTTGAACCTGCGCTCCAGGCGGAAGCCGTAATAATCCAGTCCTATTCCTAGCGCCTTGCTGATTCCCAGTAGCAAGACCAGATAGACAAAAAGAGAGAAAGAATAATTTTGAAAGCCCAGCCGGTAGGCAAGATCGCGCAGAGAATCCGACCATCGGGTCACCAGCAGGATAACGAGGAATGCAAAACCCAGAGCAAACTCGCCGATGCCAAGCCAGCGTCGAATTCGGTTGTAGCGCCGGGCTTCCGGCGAATCGGGCTGCATCGAGGTGTGAGCGTCGGCCATGGTTCTAGTTAGAAGTATCGCATGCGAGGGAACATGGGGCTGTCCGCTCACTGGGGATGCGCTTTTCATTCCCTGACGAAAGTCTCCCCGATATGGAGAAATTCACTGACCAATTCAGGCGAAGAAGCTTCGGTATACAAGCGCAGCAGGGGTTCGGTCCCAGAGGCGCGAAACAAGACCCAGGCGTTCGCGCCGTTGCCGTTCGTGGGCGCATCGAGAAAGAACTTCACGCCATCCATTTGCTCTTTCTTGAGCACGCGATAGCGCCCCAAGCTTTGCGTGCCGTCCGCGCGAGCGCGCTGAATCGCGCTTTGCTTCATGTTCTCCGGAATGTGCAGATCGCTGCGGCCGTAATAGTGAGGGCCGAATTCACGCTGTAGATCGGCCACCAACTGCCCGAGAGGCTTGCCCTCTTCCGCCATGACATTGGCGAGCAGAACAGAGTTCAAGACTCCGTCGCGCTCGGGGAGAAAACGTGAATAGCCAATACCACCGGACTCTTCGCCGCCCATCAGGATCTCGCGCTCCATCATCAGGTCGGCAACGTATTTGAAACCGATGGGGGTCTCGTGCAGCCTGCGCCCGTGTTTGGCGGCGATGCGATCGATCATTCCAGTGGTGTTGAAGGCGCGCACGACCTCGCCGGGCCATTTCTTTCGTTCCAGCAGCCAACGCAACAATACGCAGAAAATCTTGTGCGAGTCGACGAAGGTGCCGTCCTCAGCGACCGCGCCGATGCGATCGGCGTCACCATCGAGGGCCAGCCCGGCATCGCATTTCTCGCGCACAACCGTGTCCTGCAGCATTCGGGTATGGGGCTGGATGGGCTCGGGATTGATCCCGGGGAATAGCGGGTTCAATTCCTGACGAATGGCAATGCATTGCACGCCGCTTTCGGCAAAGATTCCGGGCAGAACTCCGCGGCCCGAGCCGTACATGGCGTCCACCGCAAATTTGAATTTGGTTTTTGCGATGAGGTCCGTGCCAGCGAACGCGCACACGGCAGTCACGTAATCCTTTTTAAGATCAACTTCCTCGACCGCAGCCTTGCTTCCCTTGGGCACAGCGCCCGCAGCCAGTTCTTCTTCAATCTTCTTCATGATGGCAGGGGTAGCAGACCCGCCGAAATTTGCCTTGAATTTCACCCCGTTCCAGTTCCAGGGATTGTGGCTGGAAGTGACCATCACTCCGCCCGCGGCTCCTTGCTGCTTCACCGCATAGGAGACAGCGGGAGTAGGGGTGTAATCGTTGGCGAGTTTCACTGGGATACCAGCGGCGGCGATCACATCCGCGACCACTCGCGCCGCCTGGGGCGAGGCAAAGCGCGCATCGTAGCCGACGACCACTCCGCTGTTCGCCTTCTCGTATTTCTGCACATACGACGCAATTGCTCCGGCAACGCGGCGCACGTTCTCAAACGTAAAGTCATCGGCGATGATGCCGCGCCAGCCGTCGGTGCCGAATTTGATTTCTTGCGTCATGTGGAATTCAGTTTCAGGTTTCGAGTTGCGAGTCTCAGTTTCGAGTTTCGGAGTACCAAACCGCTGAGAGCGACTCGTGACCACTCGAAACTGGAAACCAGAAACTTGAAACTACGTCAGTCTATTCATTTTCTTTTCGTCCAGATACTTCACAATTTTCCCGACATCCTGCGCTTGTTGCCGGGTGGTAATCAATAAAGCGTCCGGCGTCTCGACTATGACTAAATCGCTAACGCCGACTGCCGCCACAAATTTTCCCGGAGAATGCACGTAATTGCCGTGCGCATTCAGGAGGAACATGCCGGTTGAGACCACGACATTCTCCTCCGGGGGACTGCTTTTGGCGGTTTGATGCTCGTGCAGTGCGGTCCACGACCCCAGGTCGTTCCAGCCAAAATCCGCCGGAATACAAAATATGTTCCCGGCCTCCTCGCCCTTGGCGGAACGCGGCTCCAGCACGGCATAATCCACGCTGATGTTTTCACATTTCGGATACAGCCTTCGGAATGCAGCAACAAACTTGCTTGTGCCAAACGTGGCCGCGATTTCCTCGAGCAGAGTCGCGGTCACGGGCAGATGCTCCTTCAACGCGTCCGCGAGAGTCCGCGCACTCCAAAGGAACATCCCGCTGTTCCAGTAGTAGTTTCCCGCGTTGACAAACTCGTCTGCCTTGCTTGCATCCGGCTTCTCGGTGAAACGCCGCACACGCAAAGCCTCGCCCTGGTACGCCCCTCCCGCCTCGATGTATCCGTACCCAGTTTCAGCACGAGTCGGACGGATGCCGAGCACCACAATGTTTGCACCCGCGGCCGCGATCTTAATGCCACGCTGCAATGTCTCGCGGAAGCGGTTCTCATCGGCAATCGCGTGATCCGAAGGAAACAGCCCGAGCACAGCCGAAGGGTCCTCGCGCAACAGAAGAAATGCAGCCAACCCGATGGCCGGGGCTGTGTTCCGGGGCATGGGTTCGGCTACCAATTGATTCTTGGGCAAGCGGGGCAGTTGTTTCGCAATGGCCGGCCTTAAATCTTCATTGGTAATAATCCAGAATT
>JAICJP010000423.1 GCA_025928375.1 Candidatus Sulfotelmatobacter sp. | reverse complement strand
TGAAGCGGGCTTCGCTCAGATCGACCTGATAACGATCTTCCAGCGCGCCCATCAATTCCACGCGATCTAACGAACTGAGGCCGAGGTCCGCATCCAGGTTTGCGTCCGGCCGCAAAGCGGGAGCCGCGCGTCCGGATATACGGGCGATCAGGTCTCCGAGCGGACTAGCCGGAACACCACCGCCTGAGCTCTTTTCCCCGGGTGCGGATTTTTGAAAGAGAACCTCGTTCACCGTCTGGGCAATTAGATTTCGCTTCGGTTTTTGCGTGCTAGTTCGGGGAAAGTCTTGCTGCGGCCATTCCATCCACAGCCGCATTCGTTGATAGTCGGCCAGCGACTCATTGGCGCGCTGCACTACCGCTTCCACATTGGCATGATCGCGAAGAATCATCACCGCACAGGGCTCGGCGTTCCCGCCTCTCTCTACACCGACAACGACGCAGTCCTTCACTTCCGGTCGCCGCCGCAGCGCGGCTTCCAAATCTTCCGGGTAAACGTTAGTTCCGCCGGGAGTGACGATGACTTCCTTCTTGCGCCCCTTGAAATATAGATTCCCGGCCTCGTCCAGCGCGCCGATGTCGCCCGTGCGATACCATCCCTCCGCATCGGAAACAGAGTGCGCCCCGCTGGCATCCCAGTATCCTGACGCGACCCCACTCCCGCGCACCAGAATCTCGCCATCTGGCGCGAGTTTGACCTCACGCCCGGGAAGAACTTTGCCAATCGATCCTTTGCCGAGGCGGAAAGGATGATTCACGCTGACCAGCGAGGTGGTCTCGGTGAGCCCATAGCCTTGAATGACGGCGTACCCCAATCGTCCCCAGAATTCTTCGGTTTCGCTGTCCAGCGCTGCGCCTCCCGAGATGAATGCCCAGAATTTCCATCCGAACTGGCGGCGGATGCGGCGGAATATCCACCAGCGGTGCAGGAAATGTTTCTCTTTGGCCGCCGCGAAACGCTGGCGGAAACTCTCTATCTGCTTTCGATCCGCCAGATCGCGGTCGAGCTTCTGCTTCAGCGATTGCAGCACCCGCGGCACGCTGACCAACACGGAGACGCGCTCGCGCTTGATGGTGTGCATCACCTCGGAAGGCTTGAGTTCCTGTTGAAACATGACGGTGCCGCCCAGCAATGGCGGCAGGTACATGCCCAGGAATTGCCCGAACACATGGCTAAGCGGCAAAAGATCCAGGAACCGGATGGGGTGCACCAGGCGCTCATATTTCAGATAGCCCTGCATCTCGCGTTCCAGGGGAGCGATATTGGACAGCACGTTGCCGTGACTGATGACCACGCCGCGCGGCTCGGCGGTCGTGCCCGAAGTGAAGACGATCTGAAGGGTATCCTCGCGGCCGATTTTCGGGAGATCTTCGCACCGCGACTCCGGCAGGCTCTGAATGTCGTCGAAAGTCATCGCAGGACTGAGTTGCGCTGCGTCACTGGCGTGCTGCCGTGAAGTGACCAGCAGTTTTGCCTGAACCTGCCGGAATACACGCGCCGCGAAATCCGCGGACGCTCCATCGTCCATGGGAACTACTACCACTCCCCGCAGCGTGCATCCGAAAAACGCCGCCACCCACTCGGCAGAATTTGCGCCCCACAACATGACGCGGTCGGCACTGGCGATTCCACGCCGGTCGAGTTCTCCCGCGAATGCCGTCGCAAGCCGAAGGACTCCTCCGTAAGTAGCGGATTCCATGCGGTATCCGCGCTTCTGCCTGTAGGCACACTGGCTCGCATGCGCTGAAAAATGCTTAAGGAAAAACTCTGCCAAGCTTTCGGCCATGGGCTATCACAGCGGCGGCCAGGATAGGCCGCTCAATCCAGTCTATTGGATTCGCACCCGGCAATACGGGGGCGCTGGACGGCGGATGCGATGAGAATGCCCGATCCCCGCACCAAGGGGGCGTTCCTTAAGGAACTTGTCCCCGCGCTTAGAGTGTGCGACATAGATGCTATGCGCACATTCAGTTCGTGGGCCCTTGCTCTGGCCGTGATCGCCTCGGCCGCCCTTTCCGCGCAGCAGAAATCCGATGCCGACACCGTTCGCGCGCTCGAGATCAAGTGGACCGAATCCTATAAACAGCGCAATATCGAGATCCTTTCTTCCCTGCTCTCCGACGATTTCGTCATTACCGTGGAAGACGGCAGCGTCTACAGCAAGGCGGGATACATCAGCCATAGCGCCGACGCGGGCACAAAAGTGCACGTTGCCGAACTGTCCGACCTAAAGGTGCGAATGCACGGCAACACTGCCATCGTGAACGGCAGTTACCATGAAAAAGGCGAGTCGAATGGCAAGCCGTACGATTATCATGACCGTCTCACCGACTGCTGGGTCAAGACCGGCGGCAAATGGCAGGTGGTCGCCTCGCATTACAGCGTCCCCTACAAGCAGTAGCTCTTTCCGACGATCTACAGGGAAATCCTGATTAACCCGCGTAGTCTTTGACTGGTAGGCTCGCTCTTTCCAAAGCATGAAAGCTGCCTGCTCGGCCCTGATCTTCGGTGCAGTTCTTCTCCTTGTGTCCTGCGGCGACTCGTCCCATAAATCAAATCCGCTGGTGTACCAGTATTCGGTAAATGCCCCCGCGGGCTCGAGCGTAGCCGTGCAGTTCGGCCCGGATACGAATTATGGGTTCACAACATCGTCCACGGTGGTTCCCGACGGGGAAAACAGCGTCAACATTCAAGTTGCCGGCATGAAGCCGAAAACGGCTTATCACATGCGCGCTAATGTCACGCTGCCGGACGGAACTCAACAGCAGGACCCGGATCGCGTGTTCACTACCGGTGATGTTGCTGCCGACCTTCTGCCCGACACCAAAGTGACGCTCCCTTCCGGCATGGCGCCCTCGCCAGGATTGGAGCTGCTGACCCTGACGGCGGGCAAAAAAGATGCCAGCAAGAGATTGACGATCGCCGCGCTCGACCCCGCGGGCAATCCCATCTGGTATTACGATTACGATCGCTCGCTGGGCATTGCACAGCCGATCAAGCTAATGAGCAACGGCCATTTCCTGGTGAATTTGTATGTGGGCACGACCGTGCCGGGAGGAACCATCCGGGAAATTGATTTGAGCGGCGCAACCGTGCACGAGTTCGCGGTCACGGACCTGAACCAGTGGCTGATCAACGCGGGATACAAGTGGCTGGCGAATTCCATTCATCACGATTTTACGATTTTGCCCAACGGCCACCTGCTCCTGCTGGTCAATACCAACAAAGATTTCACCGACCTGCCTGGCTTTCCCGGAAAGACGACCGTTCTGGGCGATGCTATCGTCGATCTCGATCCAGACTTCAATCCCGTGTGGGTGTGGTCGACGTTTGATCATCTCGACGTGAACCGCCATCCCATGATGTTTCCGGATTGGACCCACAGCAACTCGCTGGTTTATTCCCCCGACGATGGAAATCTCGTGCTTTCCATCCGCCATCAGTCCTGGGTGATCAAGATCGATTATGCCAACGGGCACGGCACGGGAGACATTCTGTGGCGCCTGGGTTACGGCGGCGATTTCACGCTTCTGAACTCTACTTCTCCGGCGGACTGGTTCTACGCCCAGCACTATGCCCACATCTCCAGTTCCAACAGCACCGGAATC
>JAICJP010000134.1 GCA_025928375.1 Candidatus Sulfotelmatobacter sp. | reverse complement strand
TTGTCGAAATCCAGGAACATCGTGCCCCAGCCCAGGTATTGCGTGTACAGGCCTAAACCCGCAGCTGTGGTGGCATCGGTGAAGGTGCCATCGCCGTCGTTCTTGTAAAGCGTGGAGGTGTCGTCGGAAAAATTAGTTTTGAAAATGTCGAGGTGGCCATCCCCGTTGTAGTCGCCGATGGTCGATCCCATACCGGCCTGCTCGCGTCCATCCTCGTTAAAGGCAGCGCCTGCGGTAACGGCCACATCGGTAAAAGTGCCGTCGTGGTTGTTGCGGTACAGAATGCTCGGGGTACTGTCGCAGGCGATGAAGATATCGGGCCACCCGTCCTCATCGAAGTCGAATGTAGACACACTAAACGCGTAATGCCCGTCGGTCTTGTCGATGTGAGCCTTAGCGGTCACATCTTCAAATGTGCCGTCGCCGCGGTTGTGATAGAGAATGTTCTTGGCGCCAGCCAGCCCGCGGGGACCGCACATCACGGGAACCCCCTTCCAGATGCAGGTTGGCCGATCTCCAGGGGCCGGTGCCGTGGACAGATCGAAATCCACGTAATTTGCAACTACCAGGTCGAGGCTCCCATCGCGGTCGTAATCCACGAAGGCACATCCTGTGCCCCAGGCTTTTCCCGAGCCCGCTACGCCGCTTTTGGCAGCGACTTCGGTGAAGACGCCGTGATTGTTGTGATACAGGCGGTTCTTGCCGTAGTACGTGATGTAGAGGTCTTCCCAGCCATCGTTGTCATAGTCGCCGACACAGACGCCCTGTCCCCAGCCGGTTGCGGTGAGGCCAGCCTTCGCGGTCACATCGCTAAACGTGCCGTCATGATTGTTGCGATAGAGACGGTTCGTCGGGCCCTTTCCTTCGGGAAAGCCTTCGAGTTTCGTGCCATTCACCAGGAAAACATCGGGCCAGCCATCATTGTCGTAGTCGAAGATTGCGACCCCATTGCCGGTGGTTTCGATGATGTACTTTTTGGTATCGATCCCCCCAAAGACGTTCTGCGCCGTGAGGCCGGCCTTTTGAGCGTCGTCGATGAAATTTGCAATGGGAGTGGCGGAAGCTACAGTAGATTTCGTCTGCTGTGCGGATGAGCTCATTCCAGCTAGCAGGATGCATCCGCTAGCAAGCGCGCATGCAATCGCGGTGCGCAAAGAGGAAGAAAAAAGAAATTCCATGAGCCCCAATCGATGTTAGGGGCGGCACTGGTGAGGGGTCAAGCAGTTCAGGGAAACGGGTGTCGCTTCTCGAGCGTAGCGTGTAGAGGCTTCGTCCGCTTTCGCACGGAACTGTGCGAAAACGAACAGTCAGAGGTGTTATTCGGAATGATGATGCCGAAACTTGATCAAGGCGTTCAACTACTTACCTTGATGTCGGGATGGCCCCGCATATGCAGGTCAGCGGTGAGCCAGGGAGCCGCGTGAATGGGATCACTCCTGCAGGACTTTCGCTACGGATGGCGCATGCTAGTGCACAATCCCCGTCTGGCGGTGGTGGCCGCGCTCACTTTTGGTTTGGCAATCGGCGCCGGAACCACCGTCTTTAGCTGGATTGATGACGTCCTTCTGCACCCGTTTCCCGGTGTCGCCAAGCCTAACGAGCTTTGGGCATTTGAAACGACCCGGGCCGATGGCGAACACGTCGAAAATTCCTACCTTGATTTTCGCGATTACCGCGACAACCTGAAAACCATCTCCGGACTAGCGATGTTCGTTCCCATTGCACTGAACGTAGGCGAAGCGGACCATGCCGAAAGAGTCTGGGGCATGATGGTGTCGGGCAACTACTTCGATGTTCTGGGCATACGGCCCATGCTGGGACGAGTATTCCTGCGCGAAGAATTCGCGGACAAGCCTGGGGGATTCCCCGTCGTCGTGATCAGCGACAGGCTATGGCGTACTCGTTTCAATTCTGATCCCCAGATTGCGGGAAAGACGGTTCGGCTCAACCGGCGCGAAATGACAATCGTCGGGGTCACGCCGCCTGAATTTCATGGGACACTTTCTGGCTTGTCCTTCGACATGTGGGTTCCGGTCGTAATGCAGCCGCAACTGCAAAGCCTCGACCTCCTGTTGACGGATCGCCAGACCCGCCAACTTTATGGCCTTGCTCGTCTGCAGCCAGGGGTGAAGGTAGACCAGGCGCGGCAGGAGATTGCGGAACTAGCGCGGCAGATCGCGAAAGGCAGTCCAAGAACCAACGAGGACATGAGCGCGACGCTGGTTCCCACGTGGAAAGCACGCGGTGGTGCAGGAAAGTTGCTCCTAGCGCCGTTACAAATCCTGGCAGCAGTGTGCGTCGTGGTGTTGTTGATTGCGTGCGCTAACGTGGCCAACTTGTTGCTCGCGTGGTTTGTGACACGACGTAAAGATTTCGGCTTGCGCCTAGCCCTGGGGGCGGGACGCGTGCGTCTAGTCCGGCAAATACTCAGCGAGAGTTTGATCCTGGCCGCCCTGGGCGCGCTCGTTGGCGCTGCCACGGCGAGATGGATGACGGGTGCGCTTCCTTACCTGCTGCCGCCCCACGAGAATATTGCTCGTGCGCTGGAGGTACACCTGAATGGACAGGCGCTGGCTTTCACGATTCTACTTTGCTTGCTTAGCGCTCTGCTCGCTGGCGCTGCTCCAGCCATGCACTGCTGGCGAGAAAGGCTCGACGACGGCCTGAAAGAGAGCGGGCGGGGATCCATGACTGGACTGGGTTCCAATCGCCTGCGCTCGCTGCTGGTTGTTTCCGAAGTCTCTCTGGCGCTAGTGGCACTGATCGGAGCCGGACTCTTTGCCCGGGCATTTGCCTTGACTCGAAAAATTGACCCCGGTTTCGAGCCTTCGAATGTGCTGGTTTCAAGCTTTTATCTCTCCACCAGCGGTTACAACCTCGACCAGCGAAAACAGTTCTGCCGCCAGCTTAGGGAAAGCATGGAATCCGAGCCGGGCGTTACGGCTGTTTCCTACGCTGACGGGGCGCCTCTCGGTTTTCAGGGCAGCTGGTGGGAACCGATCGAGGTCCAGGGATACGTGCCCGCGACGGGTGAAAATATGAAGATCGAGCGCAACGTCGTCGCCCCTGGCTATTTCAGCCTGATGCATATCCCGCTGGTGGAAGGGCGCGATTTTACCGAGCAAGACGACGAAAACCCCAAGGCTCAGAGGGTGATGATTATCAGCGAGGCGTTCCGCAAGCGCTTCCTGCCAACCGGAAATGCCATTGGACGCAAGGTCAGCGGCTGGGGCATGTGGTTCACCGTGGTCGGAGTGGTCAAGGACATCAAAGACCGTTCGCTTACGGAAAGCGCACAGCCATACTTCTACGTTCCTTTCCGGCAAGTCTATCGCGAAGACATGAACCTCTTTGTCTTCGTGCGAACCGCAGGCGATCCAGTCCAGGCTGTTCCCCTGCTGCGCCGGGAGGTTCGCGAGATTGATCCCAACGTAATCATTTTCGAAGCGATCCCAATGACCGAATACATTGGAGCAAGCTGGTTTGCGCAAAAGATCGCTGCCAGCATGTTGAGCATTTTGGGAGCGCTGGCAATGCTTTTGGCCGCACTGGGCCTATACAGTGTGATGTCCTATTCTGTTACCCAGCGCACGCGCGAGATCGGGGTCCGCATGGCTCTGGGAGCGCAACGCGCGGAGATCCTGGCGCTGCTTCTGCGGCGCGGGATGGTTTTAACAAGTGCGGGATTGCTGGCCGGGGCTGGTCTGATGCTTGTGCTTTCGCGCACCGTTCCCATGATGCCGGGAAACAGTTCTGCTCTTGCGAGTAGCGGCTCATTCCTTGGCCGGAGCGGAGGGGAGTCTCTGATTTATCTGGCCGCCGCCGTCTTCCTTGCAGGTATCGCCGCGCTGGCCACGTATATCCCCGCCCGCCGTGCAACCAGAGTGGATCCGATGGTTGCGCTGCGCTATGAATAATCGTAGCTAATGCAGGATCGGCGCTTCGGCCACTCCTATGTATTTGTCAGCTGCACCGTAGTAGAACAGATAGCGCTCGCCGCGTTTCACCACGCCTTCCACGAACACAACATTGGGCACTTGGCCGACTTTTTCCCAGTCCTTTTCCGGCTGCAAGATGGGCCGATCGCTACGCCAAAGCAGTTTCCGTGGATTCTTGCGATCGAAGATCGCGACGCCGGTGCGATACACGAGCTTATCGTCCGCGCCGTTATAGACGAGAACAATTCCGTTCGGTGTAAGAATGGGGGCAGGTCCGGGCTCCGCCACGCGTGAATCGAACTGACCGGGCCTGACTGGAAGAACGGGAGTCTTGGTCGCCTCCGTCCAGTGCATCAAGTCCTGGGAATAGGCTAATCCGCCCTGATCTTTGTTGTCGGGGCTCGTGCCGAGGAAATACATCCAGTACTTGCCGTCGATCTTTTCGGGAACGATTGCGCCCGATTTCGTCCACTTCACATTCCAGTTGCCTTTGTTGGCCGGAATGATAACGCCCTTGCGCTCCCAATGAATCAGGTCTTTGGAAATCGCGAGGCAAAGCTGCGCGTCGGTCTTGTTGTAGCCGGTGTAGGTCAGGTAATACGTATCGCCGAACTGGACGAGCCTGGGATCCTCAACTCCGCCATTTTTTTCGTAGGATTGCGTGGGATTGAGAACCGGTTCATCCCGGCGCTTGAAATGGACGCCATCGGCGCTATCGGCGTACCCCAGCCTGGAAGTGCCCTGGTTGTCTTGCGCCCGATAGAGCATCACGATCTTGCCGTTGGCTTCGATTACTGCAGGATTGAAGGTGCCGGCCGATTGCCAACCGTCGCCGCCAGGCGAGATTACCGGAGCGTCCGTCAAACGGTGCCACGTTCCGAATGGCAGTTGCTGACCAGACTGGGACGCCAGCAGTCCTAAAGAGAGCACTCCGGCTGCAACGCGGAGAGAATGAGAAACGCAGAGTTTCATGGACGTGGATACGTGCAAGAAAAAACGGCAGGGCCGACCCCCTGCCGTCCGTGGAAATCGTATTCCGAACTACTTCCTGTTTACGGCTTTCTTCAGTTCGGCCCCAGGGGTAAATTTCGCGACTTTGCGGGCGGCGATCTTGATGGTTGCGCCGGTTTGCGGGTTGCGGCCGTTGCGCGCCTTTCTCTGCGAGACCGAGAAAGTGCCGAAGCCAATCAACGCCACGCGATCTCCCTTGCGGAGAGCGGCAGTAACGCTATCGACAGCAGTATCAATGGCGGTCGTGGCCTGTGCTTTGCTTATGTCACATGCACCTGCGATCTTATCGACCAGATCAGCTTTGTTCATAGTTTTTCCTCGCAGGTCTCATTCGTGCCCAGCCGAAACCGGGACTGCGTAAGGCTTAGACTGGGTTGGGAAACCTGACCGCTGGTATTGTGCTCTCTCTTGGTGGAATGTCAACTGTGAAAATCCGCGCCGGAAGCCTGTTTCGCAATGGCTTCGACCGGGCAGAGGCACGGGAAGCGGCTTCTGAGAATGTCAGCGAGGGTTTTCCTCCGTCCTCCACAGGAGCCGCCAGTCCTGCACAGGATGTACACAGATGGTCAGGGATTCCCGCTTGCGCAAAGAGTACCTTCGAGTGCACATTCAAAAGAGAGACTCCACGTGGCAACAAGCCACGTACCGACGGTCCCTTGGGCTGTCCCGTGAAGCCAAACCGAGCGCTCCAGGAATGGAATTGGGGTAGCGGTCATTCTGGATTGAGGTATTGCAGTGATTAAGGCGCCAGTTGAGATTTGTCCGTTGTGTGAAGGCTCCGGTTGGAAGACGGTTTCCAATCCCGGCAGCGTAAATGACCGCCGCGTGACCCGCTGTGATTGCCAGTTGCGGGCCCGAGCCCAGAATGTGCTGGCCACGGCCCGCATCCCGCGGCGCTATGAGCATTGCGAACTGACGAACTTCGATACTGACTTCCCCGGGGCCCATCCATCTCTGGCCGAAGCCCACTTTCTGGCAGCCAATTTCGCCAAGAAGTGCGACCCGCGCGGCGACAAGGGCCTGTTGATCATCGGCAAAATCGGTACGGGCAAGACTCATCTTGCAGTCGGAATTCTGAAAGAACTCATCCTGAATCGCGGCATCCCGTGCCTGTTCTACGACTATCGCGAACTGCTCAAGGAGATCCAGAATTCCTACAATGCGACCGTGCAGACCACGGAATTAGACGTATTGCGGCCAGTCTTTGAGACGGATGTGCTGGTGCTCGATGAATTGGGAGCCGTCAAGCCGACCGAATGGGTGTGGGACACCGTCAGCTTGATTCTGAACACACGCTATAACGATAACCGCACCACCATTATCACCACGAACTTCGACGACCAACCCGCGGCGGCGGCTTCCGGTTCGCTGTCTCCCGCTCGCGCCGCCAGCCGCGGCGAAACTCTCGGGGATAGGATCGGCGAACGTATGCGCTCCCGGCTCCATGAGATGTGTAGGGTCATCACGCTCGACGGGACAGATTTTCGGCAGAAGTTTCGGAGCGCCAATTTTCGCTAACTTCTTGGCCACGGGTATTCACGGATCTACACGGATCAAGCTCTACAACGATCTCGCACTGCCCGTGCCTGCTGGCTGAAATCCCTCTAGAATCAACTAGTGCTGGTTGAGCGGGTCGAATTCGCGCCTGAGCGGGATCTGGACATTTTCGCTGCCGTGCCCGCCGGGCCTGCCGTGTTCGCGTTGCGAGGGTATGAGTCCCACGCGGAGCCGTACGTCAGCAAGACCGCCAACCTGCGTCGCCGGCTGCAGCGGCTCCTGGGCCCGGTGGAAGAACGCACGAAAAAGCTGAATTTGCGCGACCGGGTGCGTTCGATCGAGTATTCGCTCGCCGGATCCGATTTCGAATCGGGCTTTCTCCTGTACCGGATTCTGCGGGAGACTTTCCCGAAGACGTACCAGAAACGCCTGCGATTCCGCTTCGCGCCCTTCGTGAAATTACATCTGGAGAATGAGTATCCGCGGGCCTCTATCACAACTCGGCTGGGCAGGCTCACTGGTCCGGCACTTTATTACGGACCATTCGTGTCGCGGATTGCGGCCGAGAAATTCATGAACGACTCGCTCGACTTCTTCAAGATGCGGCGCTGCGTCGACGATTTGCATCCCGATCCTAAGTTCCCTGGCTGCATTTATTCCGAGATGAAGATGTGCCTGGCGCCCTGTTTCAAGGGGTGCAGCGATGAGGAATACACACAGGAAGTGAAGCGGGTGAAGGCGTATTTCGACTCGCAGGGAGAGTCTGCGCTGCGACAGTTCGCCGAGGAGCGCGAAGCTGCATCGGCAAGTCTTGAGTTCGAAGGAGCTGCCGCCATTCACGCACGGATCGAGAAGCTGAATCCCGTGGTGAGCCAGCTTCCGGATATTGTCCGCCGCCTCGACCGTCTGAATGCGGTGATCATCCAACCCAGCCACGTGCCGGGCTCGGTGGCGTTCTTTCGCATCGATTCAGGCCGAATCTCGGGACCGGCCGCGTTCAGCATTCAACCCGCGGAGCACGCCAAGTCTCAATCGATGGAAGCGCGAGTCCAGGAACTTCTGCAGTCATTCCCTGCAGCCAATGCGAAATCGGCGCTGGATACTATGGAGCACCTGGCGATTCTGAAGCGCTGGTACTATCGCGGAAGCCGGACGGGCGAGATTTTCTTTTCCGATGCCAAAGGTGAGCTGCCCATGCGCCGACTCGTACGAGGCATCTCGCGAGTGTTTCGCGGGGAGAAGCCGGAACCGATCAATTCCCCGGCCACTTCCGCGTGAAATCAATGCCGCACTACGGGTTCGTCAGCTTGTACAGGGCGCTGGCGTGCGCGCGCAGATTTACGTGCAAGCTGCTCAGTGAACCCAGGGATTTGTGAGTCCATAAATCGCGTACATCCATTTCGTGACTGGAAAACCCGACTTCGCTCCAGTCCACAGAGAAATCTCCTGCTGTTTCGCCCAGGCTAAACAGAGCGACGTATTTCTCGCCCGGCTTTGCGCCATCGGCGACCCACACGCGCAGATTGCCTTGCTCCAGAGCCTGATGGCCTCCGTGGCTGTGCTGGTTGACTTCAATTACTTCTTCGTTGGTGATGAGCGCCGTAGTGGCAGCGTCATTGCTGGGAAGATCTCCGCCGAATATCAGGGGCGAGCGGAAGATGCTCCATAACGTCATCACCGTCTGCTGCTCATCGGGAGTGAATTTACTGGGCGCGCCTCCGCCTTCGGTGGAGGTGACGCGCAGCTTGCCGAACGGAAGCATGTCGGCATCGGGCCACGTATCGTTCTTGCCGACCAATTGAGCCCAATCGCGCGTGTAGTCGAACTGCTGGCGCAGCAGCCTCCAGTCGTCCCAGAAATCGTCGGAGATGCGCCACATCTGCGCATACTTTTCGAAGAACTCCGCCTCGGAAAGAGGTGCCGGTCCGGGCGAGATGCTGAGCACCATCGGGCGGCCCGTTTTCTTCATGGCCTGGCTGAGGGCCTTCATTTCCGCGGGTTGGTAGAGATGGCTGCCCATGTCATCGGCCTTAATGAAATCGACGCCCCATGATGCATAGAGCTCTGCGATGGAATCGTAATAGGCCTGCGCGCCGGGCTTCGTCGTGTCCACGCCCCACATGTCAGGATTCCAGCGGCAGGCGTTGTCTTTATCAGCGACATCCGAGGCGCGGTATGAGGTGCCCTTAATCGGCAGATTCTTCTCGACTGCTTGCCGGGGAATGCCGCGCATGATGTGAATTCCGAACTTCAGCCCTTTGCTGTGAATGTAATCGGCGAGGGGCTTGAAACCCGTGCCATTGGCGGAAGAAGGGAAGCGATTCACCGCCGGCATGAGGCGTCCGTATTCGTCCATCGTGAGCGGTGCGCCGGGCTTGTAGTCGTGTCCTTGGGCGTTGGGCTCGTACCACTGGATGTCGACGACGATGTACTGCCATCCGTACTTCGCCAGGTGCTCGGCCATCCAGTCGGCGTTGGCTTTGACTTGTTCTTCGCGAACCGTGGTTCCGTACGAATCCCAACTATTCCAACCCATGGGTGGCGCTGGGGCTGTCGCGTTCTGTGCGGCGGCAAAAGGCAGCCAACCACAGAGGATCACAGAGGAGAACAGAGTAAAACTCAACTTGCGCAGTGCTCGCGCGTATCCCATGCCGGAGCATTCTAAGGGTTCCGCGAGGAATTCGAGTAACAAGAATAAGGACGGCCATAATGGCCGTCCTGAATTTCTTGACTGATCAGTGAAGATCCGCGTCAATCCATGGCGAAGAGTTTCAGATGTCGAGGTTCTTCACGTCCAACGCGTTCTCTTCGATGAACTTACGCCGTGCTTCCACATCTTCGCCCATCAGCGTGGTGAAGATCGTTTCGCACTCGGCAATGTCTTCCAACTTCACCGAAAGCAGGGTACGACGCTCCGGATCCATGGTCGTTTCCCAAAGCTGTGGCGCGGTCATCTCCCCCAAGCCTTTGTAGCGCTGGATCGTGAACTCTTTCCGCCCCTCATTGATGACGTAATCGCGAAGCTCTCGGACGTTCGTTTTCTCGACGACCTCAACCTCTTTGCGCTTGGGAGTTTTGGCAGCGGCTTTCTTGTCCGCCTTGTCCTCTACCGCCGCAGGCTCGCCCTCCACTCCGTCGCCATTAGCGGCAGCGGGAGCAGTCTTCACGATGCTCTCGACCACAAACGGCGGCTCCATGTAGGGCTCGATCTGCTTGTACTTGGCGATCATCTGGCGGCACTCAGGGCTCGAAACCAGCTCCCAGTTGATGATGTGCTCAGCGCCATGCTTGTTGACGAAACTCAGCTCCCACAGATTGTGTTCTTCGTCGAACTTCAATTCGACGGTCTTGAAGCCTTCGTCTTTTTGCAGCTTCTTGACTTCTTTTTCCAGCTTCTCGAGTTTCTTCGGCGGATCTTTCTTCTCGCCTTCGAAATCGACCCGCTTCGCGAGATCGAGCCTGGGAATGAGTTCGGCGACGCGCTCATTGCGGAGACGCTTGTCGACCTTCGCGAAGAACC
Organism: Candidatus Sulfotelmatobacter sp.; assembly: GCA_025928375.1. Lineage (GTDB taxonomy): Bacteria > Acidobacteriota > Terriglobia > Terriglobales > Acidobacteriaceae > Sulfotelmatobacter. The sequence continues at coordinate 1,258 of JAICJP010000134.1, read as the reverse complement.
CGAGATACTCATCGAGCACAGTCATAAACCGCGCGAGGTCCTTGCCTTCGAGCTTGGCAGCGCCTTCGCCGTAACGGATGATCAATCCGTCGGCCGCGCGCTTGACCATAACCTTCACGAATTCGCGCTCGTCTTTGATGTACTGCTGCGATTTACCCTTTTTCAGCGAAAACAGCGGCGGCTGCGCGATGAACACGTTGCCGCGCTTGATCAGCTCCTGCATGTGCCGAAAGAAGAACGTGAGCAGCAGCGTGCGGATGTGGCTGCCGTCGACGTCGGCGTCGGTCATCAGGATGATCTTGCCGTAACGGACTTTGGTCGGATCGAAATCGTCCTTCGCAATGCCGGTGCCCAGAGCGGTGATCATGGCGCGAATTTCTTCGTGCGCCAGCATCTTGTCGTAACGGGCTTTCTCGACGTTCAGAATCTTTCCTTTGAGCGGAAGGATCGCCTGGAAGCGTCGGTCGCGCCCTTGTTTCGCCGTGCCACCTGCCGACTCGCCCTCGACCAGGAACAATTCGCAGCGGTTGGGATCGCGCTCGGAACAGTCGGCCAGCTTGCCGGGCAGTCCTCCGGAATCGAGTGCCCCTTTGCGACGAGTCAGGTCACGGGCTTTGCGTGCAGCTTCACGCGCGCGGGCAGCGTCCACGGCCTTGTTGATGATCTTCTTCGCGACGGTAGAGTTCTGCTCGAAGAACGCCCCCAGACGCTCGTTGACGAACTGGGTGACGGTTCCGGCGATATCGGAATTGAGCTTGCCCTTGGTCTGACCTTCGAACTGCGGTTGCGGCAACTTCACGCTGATGACGGCAACCAGGCCTTCTCGAACATCGTCTCCGGTCAGGTTCTCTTTGACGTCTTTGAACAAGCCCAACTGTTGCCCGGCGTAATTGATGGTGCGAGTCAGAGCCGTGCGGAATCCGGAAAGATGCGTGCCGCCATCAATCGTATTGATGTTGTTGGCGAAGCTGAAAAGCGTTTCCGAGTACGCGTCGTTGTACTGCAGGCCAATCTCCATGCGAACGCCGTTGCGATCGTCTTCCATGTAGATGGGCTTGTCATGCAGTACTTGCTTTCCGCGATTGAGATGCTTGATAAATTCCGCGATGCCACCGTTGTACTTAAAATCGGCGTGCTTCGGCTCTCCGGTCTTGGGATCGATAGTCCGCTCGTCCGTCAACGTGATCAGCAATCCCTTGTTCAGGAATGCCAACTCGCGCAAACGCTGCGCCAGAGTGTCGTAGTTGTATTCCGTAGC
>JAICJP010000372.1 GCA_025928375.1 Candidatus Sulfotelmatobacter sp. | reverse complement strand
GCCTGCTGGAAACTGTTGTTGAAGACGGCAAACTTCCGCACGGGGTTGTACATGCTCAACACGGCGGCCACGAACGCGATGAAGGCGCCGAGCGTGAGTTGATTGTGAGCGATCTGCTCGCGGCCGAGGAGCAGCAGTAAGGCAATCGCGATCGCTCCGAAAATGTCCATCAAAGGAGAGCTGATCGCAGCCGCGGCTACCGAGCGGAGATTCGCGCGGAACAAGCGCTGTGCCGCTGTGCGGAATCGGGCAATTTCCCACGATTCCATTCCAAACGCCTTCACGATTCGGTTCCCTGCAATGGTCTCCTGGAGAATGTTCTGCACGTCCGCCAGTTGGTCCTGCCCAGTACGCGTGGTCGAACGCACCCTGCGGCCGATCCGAACTGCCGAAAAAACGATTACGGGGATGAACAGGAGCAGAACCCATGCCAGTTGCTTGCCCAGCATGATGACTAGAGCCGCCGTGAAGAGGAAGCTAAAGAACTGCTGCAGGAATTCAGCCAGGATGCTCGACATGGCATACTGCACGCGCTCGATGTCGTTAATGATGGTCGAAATCAGTGTTCCGGTAGTGTGCTTCTGGAAGAACGCCGCTGAGCGCCTCAGAACCGAGTCATAGAGATCGTTGCGGAGGTTCGTGATCATTCCGAACCCGGCATGGTTCACGAGGTAGGTGCCCACATAATCGAAGCAGCCCTTCAGCACAGTCGAGGCGACCAGAGCATACGCCACGATGGTCCACGCATTGTGAAAGTGCGTCGGAACAAAGCGCTGCAGGTAGATCGGGTGGCCCGATTGGGGCATCGTGAACAGGATGATGTTCTCAGAACCGGTTGACGGAACCAGCACACGATCGAGAACCGGCTTCAGCAGGACGAGGCGAAAGGCTTCGAGGAATCCGACGGCAGCCAGCAGAAAGATTCCGGGCAGGAGTTGCAGCAGGAACGGGAACACGTATCGGACAAGCCGGATTACTTGCCGCATGGGACTCCCGCACGGCGGAAGCCGTCTTCAGTTGCTGCCGGTAAAGGGGATGGGACGCCCAAGACCCTATTTTACTTGACCCGGACGCAAGGAGAATGACCTTTGCGGTGCCCGGAGGCGGCTTTCGAGCTATCCCGGACTGTCGCGATGCACAACTTTGACGCGGTAGTCAGAGGCGCGCAGGCGCTTGGCGACGTCTTCCGCAATCATCACTGAGCGGTGCTGGCCCCCGGTACAGCCGAATGCAATCGTCAGATAGCTCTTGCCCTCGTGAATGTAATGAGGGATGAGGTAGATCAACAGATCGGAGATGCGGGCAATGAATTCGCGCGTCTGCGGGAACGAGCGGATGTATTTCGCCACGCGCTTATCGCGGCCAGTAAGAGGCCGGAATTCGGGAACAAAGTGCGGATTGGGAAGGAAACGCACATCGAACACCAGATCGGCATCTTCCGGAACGCCTTGACGGAAGCCGAAGCTGACGCAGGAAATCAGGAGCCCTTTCTGCGAGGACCGTTGCTCGAAGCGCTGGCTGATCAGGGAACGCAGTTCATGAACATTGAATTTTGAGGTATCGATAACAAAGTCGGCCAAGCGGCGAATCGAGCCAAGGTGGCGGCGCTCGGCTTTCAGCGCCGACTTCACCGACGAATCGGCTCCCAGCGGATGGGGCCGGCGAGTTTCACTGAAGCGGCGCAATAGCACTGCGTCCGAGGCTTCGAGAAACACGACTTTGGTTGGAATCATCCTCCGGACGGACTTTAGGATTGCGGGCAGTTTTTCGAATTTCGCGCCTTCGCGAACGTCTACCACCAGGGCCGTGCGGCGGATTTCGCTCGATTGCACCGCCAGTTCGGCAAACTGCGGAATCAGTTCTACCGGAAGATTATCGACACAGTAATAGCCCAGGTCTTCAAAGGCTTTCAGGACGGAAGCCTTGCCCGAACCGCTCATGCCGGTAATCAGCACCAGTTCAGGCGAGCGCTGGCGGCGGCGATCCTTCTTAAGGCCTGCCGGCTTCGATCTGCGTCGTGGCGAGAGACGCCGTGGCTGCATGCACTGGATAGTAGCATCGAAGCGGCGGGGTCCGAATTTTGGGCGAGTGCTCAGGGTGATACCGGCCGGGGGACCGGCGGAGGTTTTCTTCAGGCAACGTCAGAGCGCACCACCCTATTTGCGGCACGGGCGCTCGCTGCGCGTTGCGGCGACAGCCCAAGGCCGTCCCTAAGTGTTGTCCGCTCCAAATGCGCATTGTGTCTGAAGCGTCTGGACGGTTAATCTATGGCGGCATGAAAAAGTTCGAAGAACTCACGGAACGGGAAGTACTGGCCTTAGCGATCGCGTTGGAAGAAGAAGACGAACGGGTTTATTCCGACTTTGCCGAAGGGCTGCGGCAAGACTATCCGGGAACCGCCTCCATGTTTGAAGGGATGCGGGAGGAGGAGTCGGGGCATCGTCGCCGGCTGCTGGAGCTTTTTCAGAAAAAGTTCGGGGAGCACATTCCGCTGATCCGTCGGCAGGACGTCCGAGGATTTGTGGAGCGGCCAGCGCTTTGGCTGGTGCGTCCGCTGAGGATCGAGGCGGTGCGCAAAGAGGCGTCCACCATGGAGGTGGAAACGAGGCGCTTTTACGAAAAAGCGGCAGCGCGTACGCAAGATGCGAGCATTCGGCAGCTGCTGGATGACTTGGCCACCGAAGAGCGCGAGCATGAGGAACGAGCGCAGGAACTCGACAAGCAGAAGCTGCCGGATAACGTGAAGGCCGATGAGGAAGTCGCACAGCGGCGGCTTTTCGTGTTGCAGATCGTGCAACCCGGGCTCGCCGGATTGATGGATGGATCAGTGTCGACTCTGGCGCCCGTATTCGCCGCGGCGCTGGCCACACAGAAAAGCTGGGACGCATTCCTGGTTGGGCTCGCGGCCTCGGCTGGCGCCGGCATCAGCATGGGATTCGCCGAAGCGCTATCTGATGACGGCAGTTTGACTGGCCGCGGGCATCCGTGGGTACGCGGATTAATCTGCGGGTTGATGACGGCGCTGGGCGGAATTGGACACACTCTTCCCTTCCTGATTAAAGACTTTCACCTGGCGCTTTGGGCGGCCGGCGCGGTGGTGGTCGCCGAACTGGGGGTCATCACCTGGATTCGCCGCACCTATATGGACACGCCATGGGTCACGGCCGCGCTGCAGGTAGGGCTGGGCGGCGTGCTGGTGTTTGTCACCGGCGTGCTGATTGGCAGCTCGTAGGTAGCATCGATGATGGCTCTGCGGATGGGAAACTTTTCAGCTTCCCATCCACCATCAGGCAATCTATTTCTTATTGCTGAGTATCCAGCGGGTGCGTGCTCTTCTCGTAGAACTCCTTCTGCATTTTCGGGCTGACGTCATCGGCTTTGACCTCCTGAATCGCTTTCTTGATGGCGCCAATCCACCAATTCATCTGGTACTGGCCCAGCTCTTTGTTCGCGGCAGCTCCCTCCCCTGCATAGTGATTGGGGAAGCGCGTGTACCACCAGATGCCGGTGTAGACGTTCTCGGGAAGTTTCTGCCGCGCCTGGTCGGCGCCGGATTCGCTGTTGGCGCGATCCATGTGCACAAGATCGGGGTGGGAAATCAGCATGTTCGAGGTCTCGCGTTCGCCGGCGTGCATATCCATACTGGTCTTTTTTGGCGGGCCGCCTTTATCCGAGGGCTCCAACTCGTTGAAGACATACACGACGTAATCGTGCGGCTTTTCGAGTTGCGTCTGCGCGAAATAGGGCAGCAGGCTGTTGTTGCCGCCATGTCCGTTGACGATCAGGACCTTTTTGCAGCCGTTGCGCGCCATCTCGTCGGTGGTCTCCTGCAGCAACGCCAGCTGAATTCCGCGGCTATAGGACATGGTGCCCGGCTCGTGCTTCGCCTCCGCGATTTGTCCGAAGTAGTATTCCGGAAAAACTACGACGTATTCCTGTTCCGCGGCGTGCAAAGCAGCGTACCGCACGTCGAGCAGATCGGTGCCCAGCGGCAGGTGAGGTCCATGCTTCTCGATGATTCCAAATGGCAGCAGACACGTGCCCTGCGAACGCTCGATGCCTTCGCGGAAATCAGCGGCGGTGAGTTCTTCCCAGTGCACGGAGAGCTTGCTGGTGGCAGCGGGGGTTTGCGCCTGGGGGCGAGAGACGAAAGCAATACACGGCAACAAGAAAACATATGACAGGTTACGAGTAAGGCGGGGCAGCATGATGGAATTCACCTCTGGCGGCGAATTTTAGCACGGGAATCGGGCTATTAAAACGTATGAATACGGCGTTTGGGACGCGCCGCTCGCTTCGTTTTCGCGGAACAGCCCAACGGCTGTCTGTCCGGGTTTGCACCAAAAGAAAAGGGCGGCCCGAAACGGGCCGCCAGACAGCCGATGGCGATGTCCCTACATTTTTCTTGTTATGGGACTTCGATCAGTTGCATTTTGCCGTCTTTGGCGCGGTGCAGGACCATGACTTTGCCTTTGGGATCACGAAAGACGAAGACATCGCGATCCTTGAAGTGGGCTTCTTTGATCGCCT
>JAICJP010000187.1 GCA_025928375.1 Candidatus Sulfotelmatobacter sp. | reverse complement strand
ACTTCCTGCACGAAGGGATCAAATCGCCGCAGCAGTTGAACGTGCTCTTCGGGAAGGGAAGGCACATCGCTGTCCGCCAGGATTTCAATCAGTGCAATTTCAAAAGGCGACAGCGGCAGAGCGCCATCCAGCCCGTAACCGCTCTGCTCCCACTGCCCGGGAACTCTGGGATGGCGATACAGAAACGTGACGACCAGATCCGTCTTGTCCCGGTTGATGTCGCTAGCCTCGCGCCGGCGTACGAAATAGCGCAGCAGGGCCTCAGCCACTTCGGAGTCAGTCTCGGGAGTGAGTGCCTGGCGCAGCATGGCCGGGGTGATCGCCATGTCGAGCAGGTGCAGCCAGCGATACATGCGCGAAAGGGTAGTGGGCAGCTCGCGGTCCGAGTGGCGTAGCGCGTCGTCATCGAGACCGGTCGGGATCGGGACGTCCCCCCCGAGCGTGTCGCGCAGGAGCTTCTGGTACAAGCCCTGGACGGTCGCCAAAATGGCTAGTTCAAACCGAAGATCTTCGGCCAAAATTTGCCCCCACGAGCAATACTTGCACTAAAACTTTACTGATAGTTACTTGCAGGTGAAAGGTTACTCAAGTTACGGGTGAGAGCGGCCGGACCGCCTTCCCACCAGGGAGGGACACTAAAAAACGACAGTTTTATTGCCGTAAACCAGTACGCGGTTCTCCACATGGGCGCGTACGGCGCGCGATAGCACCACTTTTTCCAGGTCGCGTCCCTTGCGGATCAAATCCTCCACCGTGTCCCGGTGGGAAACGCGCACCACGTCCTGCTCGATGATGGGCCCGTCGTCCAGCACTTCGGTCACGTAGTGGCTGGTCGCGCCAATGAGCTTCACGCCCCGCTCGAATGCCTGGTGGTAGGGTCGTGCCCCGACGAATGCGGGGAGAAAAGAGTGGTGGATGTTGATGATGCGCTGCGGATAGCGATTGACAAACTCATTCGACAGAATCTGCATGTATCGCGCCAGCACCATGAAGTCTGGCTGGTGTTGCTGAATCAGGCCATGGATGCGTGACTCGGCCTCGCTCTTGTTGTCCTTGATCGCAGAAACCACCACGTAGGGAACTCCGTAGAAATCTGCGATCTCCCGGTTGTCGGGATGATTGGAAATGATCAGCGGGATTTCGCACGCCAATTCGCCGCTCTTGTGCCGGTAGAGCAAATCCACCAGGCAGTGATCGTATTTGGAAACGAAAATGATCAGCCGCTGGCGATGCGACGACTGAGCCAGCCGCCACGTCATCCCGAATGTGTCCGCAATGGGGGAGAAATGCTTCGCGAAATTGCCCAGATCGATGTCGAATTCTTTGGGATCGAACTCCACCCGCATGAGGAACAGGCCAGATTCTTCATCGCCATGTTCATCGGCATGAAGAATGTTGCCGTTGTGCCGGTAAATGAAGTCAGCAATGGTGGCGACTTCGCCCTTGCGGTCAGGACAGGTGATGAGCAGGATGGCGGAATTCTTCATTGGGAGTCATCAGCCGATTTGCTTATAAAAAAAAGACGTTGCCCGCAACGTCTCTACAACAGGTTTCGCACAACAGCCGCAGCATTTATTTCTTGAGGCCTTTCAGAATCTCGCGCGCCGCGTTAGCTCCCGATCCCCCGGTCAGTCCAGCCCCTGGATGGGTCCCACTCCCGCAGAGATAAAGGTTTTCAATCGGTGTTTTGTAGCGCGCCCAATCCAGCAGAGGACGCATGGTGAAGAACTGGTCCAGCGCGAGGTCGCCATGAAAGATCTGTCCCCCCGTAAGTCCGTACCTCTCCTCCAAATCGAGCGGCGTAATGATCTGATGCGTAAGAATCAACTCCGGCAGATTCGGCGCATACTGTGCCAAGGTCTTCACTACTGTCTGCCCCAGAGCCTTTCGCTGCTGCTCCCAGTCACCTTTGAGCTTGTAGGGAGCGTACTGCATGTAAATGGACATGACGTGCTTGCCTTCGGGCACCAACGTGGGGTCGGTCAGAGATGGAATGGTGACTTCAAGGTATGGCTGTTTGGAGAACTGCCCGTACTTCGATTCGTCGAAAGCACGCTCCAGGTAATCGATTTCGTGGCCGATGTGAATGCGCCCTTTCAGCGCGGCCGAAGCGCCATTCTGCAATGCCGTGAACTGGGGCACACCCGACAACGCCAGGTTTACTTTTGCCACCGTTCCGTTTCCTCGGTAGTGCTGAATTCTTTGCACGAAGTCGGGCGAGAGATGAACCGGATCGGTCAGCTTGAGCAAGGTACGCTTGGGATCAGCGTTGGAAATGACCGCTTTCGTAGAAATCTCCTCACCAGTCGAGAGCAGTACGCCAGTGGCCTGGCCGTTCTGCACGCGAATCTCGATCACTTCAGCGCCGCTGCGAATCTCCGCGCCCGCAGCTTGTGCCGCTGAGGCCATCGCCTGAGTGACCGCCCCAGTTCCGCCAGCCGCGAAAATTGCGGAGCCAGCGGGATAGGGATCGCCGGCAGCGCGCACCAGCAGTACGAGCGCACTTCCTGCAGACCATGGCCCCAGGAAGGTTCCAAACACGCCGCGAGCAGCGACTACAGCGCGCAACAATTCCGTTTCGAAATACTCCGACGCCAGATCGGCAACCGCCATTGGTCCCCAGCGCAGCAACCGGAACATGTCTTTCTTGCCCAACCTGCGAATCGCGCGCCCGGTCTTCAACATGGACCAGAGATCACTGCGGCTCGGGTCGTCGATATCGGGCGCCGTGGTTGCGAGGGCATCGGCAATGACTTTGCTGATCTTGCCGAGCGATTGCTGAAACTCGGGATACTTGCCCGCGTCCTTTTGCGAGAAAGCGGCGATCTCCTGTGCGGATTTGCCAGCGTCCTGATAAAGCGAGAGCGCCCGGCCGTCCGGACTCAACGTCGTGACGCATACTTCGGGAGTGATCATCCGCAAGCCATGTTTTTCCAACTGCATGTCGCGGACGATGTCGGGGCGGATGGGGCCTGCGGTGTGAGCCAAGGTCGAGCAGCGGAATCCCGCATGGAATTCGTCCGTAACCGCGGCCCCGCCGACCTGAGCGCTGCGTTCAAGTACGAGCGGTTTGAATCCAGCCTTGGCCAGGTAAAAGGCGGTGACCAGCCCGTTGTGACCGCCGCCGATGATGACGACATCCCGCTGGCTATTGCCTGCCATCTTATGCCGCCCCCTTGACGTCTTTGAGAATCTCCAGCGCCGCCAGACGTCCGTTCGCGCCCATGATGCCGCCACCCGGATGCGTCGCTGATCCGCACATGTACAGGTTCTTGATGGGCGTCCGATACTGCGCCCATCCCGGCACGGGACGCAGGAAGAAAAGTTGTTCCAGCGAAAGCTCACCTTGAAAAATATTGCCTTCGCTCAGGCCCCACTCGCGCTCCAGATCGAGCGGCGTGACTACCTGTTTCTCGATAATGATGTCTTTCAGATTGGGTGCGTACTCGGAGATGGTATCGACCACCGTGTTGCCGAAGGCTTCTTTCTGATCGTCCCAGTTGAGGCCGGGCGCAAGCTTGTACGGCGCATACTGCACGAAGCACGACATCACGTGTTTGCCGGGAGGCGCCACGGAAGGATCGGTGAGTGACGGAATGACCATGTCGATGTATGGACGCTTGGAAAAGTGCCCGTATTTCGCGTCGTCGTACGCCCGCTCCATGTATTCGACGGACGGCGAGATGGACATCGCGCCGCGCAGATGCGCCCCGGGTCCGGGCATGCACTTGAAGTTCGGCAAGCCGTCCAGCGCCATATTCACCTTGCCGGAGGAACCGCGGAATTTGTAGCGATTGACTTCTTCCAGAAAATCTCCCGGCAAATGCTGCGCTTCGATGAACTTCGTGAATGTCATACGGGGGTCGACGCTGGAAGAAATCACGTGGGCATGAATCTCGTCTCCATTGGAGAGCACCACGCCCTTCGCTTTTCCGTTCTTGACAATGATCTGCGAAATCCCGGATTGGGTGCGGATTTCGACTCCAGCCTCGCGCGCGGCATCCGCAATCGCATTGGAGATGGCGCCGGTGCCCCCGCGCGCGAAGCCCCACGCGCGGAACGCGCCATCGATCTCGCCCATATAGTGATGCAAGAGCACATACGCTGTTCCCGGGGAGCGCACTCCCAGAAACGTTCCGATGATTCCCGATGCCGACATGGTGGCTTTGAGCACGTCGGTTTCGAACCATTGATCCAGAAAATCGATGGCGCTCATCGTCATGAGCTGAACCTGGTTGTATTTGTCGTAGCTCGACATTCCCTGGAAGCGGCGTCCGATGAAAAGCAGCTTCATCAGTTCCCGCGGGTTCAAGGTGGTCGGATCCGGCGGCACCATGCTGAGGATCGGTTTCACGAAGCGGCACATGGCCTGCATAGCTTTGCCGAACTCGTCATAAGCCTCGGCGTCCACGCGGGAGTGGCGCGCAATCTCGCGATGGGTCTTGCCGTGGTCGTTCACGCGCCACAGATAATCCCCATTGGGCATGGGCGTGAAGGTCCCATCCAAAGGGAGAATTTCCAGTCCATGGCGCGGCAGGTCCAGGTCGCGAATAATTTCCGGCCGCAGCAGCGACACTACATAGGAGCACACCGAAAACTTGAACCCCGGGACGATTTCCTCAGTGCAGGCAGCGCCCCCCAGCACATGCCGGCGCTCCAGAACCAGCACCTTCTTGCCGGCTCGAGCAAGATAAGCGGCATTGACCAGGCCGTTGTGGCCTCCGCCAATCACGATTACATCGTATGAATTCGAACCAGCCATTCGATCTGAGCTCCTAGCTGCTAGCTTTTAGCCGCTAGCTGTCGATGTTTATGTCGGGAAAACGCAATGATACTCGCGCGTGGAACGTTCGGGAGGCAACATCAGAGTCCGCTGGCAAGCACGGTCCAACGTCGAAGCTGGCTGCAAATCATAGGTGTAATGGCTGGCATGACCGGGAGTCGAATCGACATTCTAGCGGCATCGGCTCATTTTGTCTGCACATTTGCGCAACCTCATGACCGACGGTCAGCGAGACAGATGGTTGCTCCGCGGTCAGGCAGATGAATATAATCCAGCCTTCTGCAGAAAGACATCGAGGGACTTCACTTGCCCATCGGAACCGCATTCCACGACAGAACTTTTCCCCTGTGCCACAGCTTGAACTACCGCGAGTGGTCGGGATACTACACGGTCAGCGTTTACGAAGTGCATCACGAGCACGAGTACAACGCGATACGGAATGCTGCTGCCCTGATCGACATCTCGCCGCTGTACAAGTACATGATCACCGGCAAAGACGCGACCCGCCTGGTGAACCGCGTGATCACGCGCGACATCAACAAGGTGAAAGTCGGGCAGGTGATCTATTGCTGCTGGTGCGATGAAGAGGGCAAGGTTATCGATGACGGTACCATCTCTCGACTCGACCAAAATGTCTATCGATGGACGGCTGCCGATCCCAGCCTGCGCTGGTTCCGCCAAAACGGTCTCAACATGGACGTACAGATCCAGGATATTTCCGAGAAAGTTGCAGCCCTGGCTTTGCAGGGTCCGACCTCGGCGAAACTACTCAAGTCCGTGGCCGAAGCCGACATCGCCAATCTCAAATATTTCCGCGTGACCCGCGGCAAGATCGCGGGAGTACCCGTGGACATCTCACGCACCGGATACACCGGCGACCTCGGTTACGAGATCTGGATGCCCTGGAACGAAGCTGTCAAGGTATGGGATGCCATTGCCGAGAAAGGCAAGCAATTCGACCTGCACGCCGCGGGCATGCTCGCGCTCGACGTGGCCCGGGTCGAAGCCGGACTGCTGCTCATTGAAGTCGACTACATCAGTTCGAAGAAGGCCCTGATTGCTTCCCAGAAGTATTCGCCCTACGAACTGGGCTTCGGCAAGATGGTGCATCTCGATAAGGAAAACTTCATCGGCAAACGCGCGCTGGAGAAAGATGCGAAAAACGGTGTTCCGCGCCAGCTTGCCGGCCTGGTTGTCGACTGGACCGATGTTGAGCAACTCTACGAGCGCTATGGCCTCACTCCAGCCGCTCCTACTCAGGCCTCTCGCGTTCCAGTCCCGCTGTATGCGGGGGACCGCCAAGTCGGAAAAGCGACCACCACCACATGGTCGCCGACGTTGAAGAAGATGATCGCGCTTGCCAGCGTGGAGACTGAACACTCCAAGCCCGGCACTGCCCTGCAAATGGAAATTACGATTGAAGCGATCCGCCTGAAAACGAATGTAAAGGTGACCACGCTGCCGTTTTTCAATCCGGCGCGGAAAACCGCGACCCCAGTGTAAACCGGCGCGCTTGCACGCCTCCCGGGCTTACCCGCTCACGGCCTTGCGGTTGCTGCGCTTCCAATACAAATATCCCGGGATCCCAATCAGCACAATGAAGGTTCCCCAGAACGCCTCGTGCGGCCGCGTGATGATGGTGTTCAGGGTCCACGCCGCCCCGATGAATATATAAATGGCAGGGAGCCACGGATACCCCGTGCAGCGGTAGGGCCGCGGAATGTCTGGGCGTCTCCATCGCAGCAGAAACAATCCGATCACGGTAAGCGTATACGACAGCACCATGCCAAAAATCACGTACGTGTAAAGCTGGTCGTAGCGCCCGCTAAGGGTAAGCACCCCCGCCCATATTCCTTGCCCGATGAGACTGAAAGCGGGAGTCCTCCATTGGGGATGGATCACGGCCATACGCCTAAAGAAGACTCCATCCTGCGCCATGGCTAAATAGACGCGGCCGCCAGACAGCGTGCAAGTTGCTGCGGCGCTGAAGCAGGAAACCGCAATCATCAATGAAAGCAATCCCGCCGCATGCGGAGAGAACAGGACCGCAGCCGAGGCGTGCGCGATAGTTTCGTGTTTCGCAATCTCGGATAGCGGCAGGGCATACATGTAGGTCAGATTCATGGCGATGTAGATAATCCCCACCACCACAACGCCTAACACCATGGCCAGCGGCACGTTTCGACGCGGTTCCTTTACTTCGCCCGCTACCCACGTGATGTACACCCAGCCGTCATAGGCCCAGAAGACAGCAATCAACCCTACCCCGAGCGCAGAGAACAGTTGCATCGGCCCCATTCCACTCGTGACCGGCAGTCCGTGCGACTGGAAGTTCGACCAGTGTCCCTTGCCAATGGCGAATCCCAGGACGACGAAGCTCGACATCGCCGCGAACTTCGTCCAGGTGGAGACATTCTGCAGCAAAGCCCCCCAGCGGAGTCCCACCACGTTCACGAATGTCAGAATCGCGATCAGAAGCAACCCGAGCAGATGCGCGCGCGTGAACGCTACCCCCAGCACGGTAAACAGCACATGCTCCTGCGACACGAATGGAACGACCTGCCCCAGGTATGCGGCTGAAGCCACCGATAAGGCGGCAATCGATCCGCCATTGGCCACCGCAAATAACATCCATCCGTAGAGAAACGCGATCAGGTCCCCATACGCTTCGCGCAAATAGATGTACTGCCCGCCGGAGTCAGGAAACATCGAGCCCAATTCCGCGAAAGCGAAGCAGGCGCAGAGCGAAATCAATGCTCCCAGCACCCACACCAGCAGAAACAACACGGGCTGCGGCAGGGGACCGGCAATGTCCTTGGCCGTTAGAAAAATGGATGATCCGATGATTCCGCTGACCAGCAACAGAACGGAATCGAGCAGGCCAAGCCCGCGCACCAGCGTTGGCTTGTGCCCATCAGACTCTGAGTTAGCAGGGGTCTCCACCGGTAAGACAGGGACGGGTTCCATTATCCAATTCCGAGTTCGTCGGACGACTCCAGAGGTGACCCGCATCGGCGGCAGATGACAGCCGAGCAGTCGCCGCAAGTGAGCGGATCGTTGACCTCCACTTCACAATACGGGCAGTAGAGCGGGCCGGGGCCAGGTTCTGGGGCCGGAGGTTGAGGGTGGGACGCCACAGCGGACAAACTTTAACACAAAACCGAGACCCCATTTTAGGTCTGCATGCCCCGACTTGCATGCCTGGTTATAGAATTTCGACAGGATCGATTACCTATGTCTGACAAGCCACAAACTCCCGACGAGAAACTGCAAAAGGAATTTAACCGCTGGGCCGCGGAAGGCGAAGGCCCCAAGATGGAGCGTCATCACCTCGATATCACCGAGAAGACGATCAGGCTCATGAATCTTCGCCCCGGCGAACGGGTGCTCGACCTGGGCTGCGGTTCCGGCTGGGCCACGCGGCTGCTGGCGCGGCTGGTGGGTGACGGCCCCGAAGGTTTCGGACAGGTGGTCGGCTTGGACGTCTCAGACGAAATGGTTCGCCAGGCGCGAGAGGCCTCAAAAGACTTCGAAAATATGCTCTATGTCTGGGGCTCAGCCATGCAGATTCCATGGGAAGAAAATTTTTTCGACAAGGTTCTGTCGGTCGAATCTTTCTATTACTACCCGGATCAGGACCGGGCGTTGATGGAGTTGTTTAGGGTAATGGCGCCACGGGGCAGGCTCTTCATTCTGATTAATCTCTACAAAGACAACGTGTACTCCCTGCAATGGGTCGATAAACTGAAAGTTCCCGT
>JAICJP010000158.1 GCA_025928375.1 Candidatus Sulfotelmatobacter sp. | reverse complement strand
TGGCCATGGACGCGATTCCAGGCCTGCCGAGGTTTCTCGTACGTCGCACCATCGCGTCCCAGCAGGCCGGAATCGCCGTCCCATCGCGTCCTTCGACGACTCTGGCGAGGGTGTCGTGAATCAACTGGCCCGTTGCTGAATTTGCATAGGTGTAGCCGATGCCAGTCTGGCCACCTGCCGTAGCCCGGACCAGCACCATGGTTGTGCTGTCCCATTTCAGGGTTCCATCGGATTCAAGGAAATCTGTCGGAATACGATATATGTCAACCGCAACCTTTTCGATCGCCACCTCGCCGGAGGCTACGCGGAATGGCTTTGTTTTCATGGTTGCTCACGATCCAGCAAAAGCCCTATTGCTCTCGCAGGCATGTTGTTCGACTCTACAAATTAGAGATGACAATTTGACGCGAAGCGATGGCGGCGAAATTCGCCATAAAGGATTAGGGAGTGAAAAGAGAAACGGTGGTAGTCACCGGCGCATCCGCCGGTCTGGGTAGAGCCATTGCCAGAGAATTCGGAAGGCATGGTGCGAATGTAGCTTTGATTGCGCGTGGAATGGATGGGCTCAAGGCGGCGCAACGTGAAATCGAAGAACTCGGAGGACGCGCGCTTATCTTGCCCCTTGACGTAGCGGATAGCAAAGCGGTGGAAGCAGCGGCGGCTACGGTCGAAGATCAGTTGGGCCCGATCGACATTTGGATTAACGACGCGATGGTTTCAGTTTTCTCGCCGGTGAAAGAGATGTTGCCCGAGGAATATAAGCGCGTAACGGACGTCACATATTTGGGATTCGTTTATGGCACGCTGGCCGCGCTGAAGCGCATGTTGCCGCGCGATCGCGGAACCATTGTTCAAGTAGGATCGGCCCTGGCTTACCGCAGCATCCCCCTACAGAGCGCGTACTGCGCCGCCAAGCACGCGATTTCGGGATTCACGGATTCGCTGCGCTGCGAACTGATTCACGACAAGAGCAAAGTTCGCGTCAGCATGGTTCATATGCCGGCGCTTAACACTCCACAATTTGGGTGGGTGAAGAGCCGGTTGAAAAATAAGGCACAACCTGTTCCGCCGATTTTCCAGCCGGAGGTAGGCGCGCGGGCGGTGTACTGGGCGGCGCATCACAAGCGACGTGAGCTGTACGTGGGCATGTCTACTGTGGAAGCGATCGTAGGCAACAAGATCGCGCCCGGAATGCTGGATCACTACTTAGGACGGAAGGGTTACGCTTCGCAGCAAACCTCCGAGCCAGAATCCCCGGACCGTCCCAATAATCTATGGGAACCCCTGCCCGGAGATCATGGCGCGCATGGGTCGTTTGACCAGCGTGCTAGAGGGAAGAGCTGGGAACTCCGTGTAAGCCTGAACCGCGCCTGGTTGGCGGCAGGTTTCACGCTTGGAGCGGGCAGCGCAATTTTTGCGGGATTGAGAAGTAGTGGACGTAAGCTGGACAGGAGATCTGTTCCGCGCCCCCTCCACAAGGTGGCCTAGGCGCGGCCTTTGCTCAAAACCCCTGCTTGTCTTGCGGCCGGTTGCGGTACGATGCAACTTCTTTCTTTAACATCTCCTCCGCTTGCGCAAGAGTCAGATTGTCCGGTACGCGCTTAAACTCACTGCGAGAGAACTGTTGCTGCTCGCCGATGGTCTTGAAGAAAAGTGCCCTGCCCGTCATGTGCACGTTCAGCACAGTCAATTCCCAATACCCAGGAGCCACTGGTTGTTGTTTGACCTCGAAGCTCCCCCCTTTATCGAGATGCCCCAGCAATCCGCCCAGGAACTTCACGCCGTTGGTCAGACGTCCGCTCATTTCGGCTAGCCGGTTTTGTTTCTCGTCCACCCACAGGATGCCGTCCATGGCATGAAAGACTTCTTCCTCGAAACTGTGCGAGCGGAAGCGGGGGTTGGGTTTGAAATTGAGTTGCACGCGGTCACCCTGGCGCGCTCCATAGGTATAGATAAACGCTTCCGGGAGCATTTTCAGCATCCGCCGGCTTCGGGAATAGTCTTCGCTCTTTTCCTTTCGCGATTTTTGCGCGGCCGCCGGATTGTTGAGAAGCTGCTGGATGCGGCTTTCCGCTTTTTCTTCTTTGGCCCTGGCGGGCGGAAGACCATTGATTAGAACGGGAAACTGCAACTCCCCTTTGGGCGTCTCTATGACTTCGTCCACTTCGCTGCCGTCTGGCTTGCGCGTTTCGATGCGAAACATCCAGTGACTTTTGTCCTGATCCTCGGCGCGCACTTCATTTTCGAGAACGCGACGGGCCAGATCGTTCGCCGAAATTGCAGGAGATTGAGCGGCAACAGCTGGATGAAGAATCAGCAACCAGCAACAGCAGGCGAAGACCGGCGTCATCCTCCAGCGCGAGCACGCTTCGCCATGGATCCACTTTCTCAGTCGCGATACCAGCCATGACGCGTTAGCGGCAGGCCGTCCTCGGGTAAGCCTTTCAACAGCAACGTATGATAACTGTTCAAGCGCCCGGCCAGAAATCGATGAGCCGAGCCCGCCATATATAAGCGCCAAATCCGATACGTAGTGTCGTCGGTCAGGCGCCGAGCCTGCTCTGCATGCTCCTCGAGGCGCCGCACCCACTCGCGCAGCGTGAGACCATAGTGCTCGCGGAGATTCTCCAAATCTCTGACCTCGAACCCCGCTCCTTCTGCAGCTGTAAGAGCGGTGCTGATTGGGACCAGATCGCCATCGGGAAAGACGTAACGATCAACGAACGATGCGCCACGGCGGTGTTTTATAGCGTTGATAGAGACGCCAGAGTTCAAGAAGAGTCCGCCAGTTTTCAGCCTTCGCGATGCCATCTGGAAAAAATCCGGCAACAGCTTCTCGCCGACGTGTTCGAACATGCCCACACTGACAATCTTGTCGAACAACTGATCCGACTCCAAGTCGCGATAATCGCAAACTTCCACCCGGCATTGCTGGTTCAGCCCTGCATTTCGGATGCGCTCTCGCGCGGCGTCAGCCTGCGAAATACTCAACGTAATGCCGACTGCCCGCACCCCATAGTGCCTGGCAGCGTAGGTCAGCAGCCCACCCCACCCACAACCGATATCCAGCAGAGTTTCGCCCTGCGTGAGACGCAATTTTCTGCAGATGTAGTCGAGTTTCCGTTTTTGCGCGGCCTCGAGGTCGTGCTCGTCCCAGCTACAGAAATATGCGCTGGAATATTGCATTGTGCTGCCAAGAAAGAGAGCGAAAAAATCGGGTGGAAGATCATAGTGATATCGGACGGCTTGGCTGTCGCGTTTTTTGGAATGTAACGGGCCGGCCAAGGTCCTGCCGCGGTGCTCCGGCAACGGACCGTCATTCTGATTCGGCAACTCCCGAAAACGTCGAAGCAGCTGCAAACGATCCGAGACGCCGGTGTCCCCAAAGGCTAAGATATGATCGGCAAGCTCAGATACAGTCTCGATATTTCCCTGAATATCTACATCGTCGTAAATATAAGCCTCGCCCAAGCTTAGTTCGCTCGGATCAGTACACAATCGCCGAAGCGTTCCGGGATATTTGAGTATCAGCGTGCAACGAGGGGACTGAGCGCCCCAAACTTGACCGTCCCAGAAACGGACTTGCAGATCGTGTTTGGGGTAGTTCCGCAGGAGTTCGTCGAGGAAACGGATGCACTGCGCCGAGGTGGCATGGTGCTGAAGAAGGGAACTCGCGATCAAGTCGGTCAAACCCATTGCAAGACGGAGGGCCAGTCTATCCTTAGAGTTATTGCTCCAGCTTTATACTCATTCGTCAGGGTATCGTACTCAATCAGCAGTTTTCTGTATGACCCAAGCAGAAAAATCGCCCCAGAGACCGTACGGTACTGCGGAGTGTTCTATGATGAAAACCGGCTGAAACTGCCCGCCGCACAACAGTCTTGATTGAACGCGTCCTGAAACCCTCCGTTAACCCCGCAATCAAGGCGGACGCCTATTTCTTCGACATCGATGGCACGCTGATGGTGAGCCGTGACTTGGTGCACTGGCACGCGATGCACCAAGCCATGCTCGAGATATATGGTCTAGATGCCAATTTCGACGGGATTCCCTACCACGGCAAGACGGATGTTGCGATCCTGCGGATGGCACTGACGCGGCGAGGGATCTCGGAGGCCACATTCGCTGACAAACTGGCTGCGGCGCTGGGAGTCGTTCGTAGAGAAGTATCCGCCAATGTGGCGGGATTAAAACCGGACGTATGCGCATCTGTGCCACAGCTATTAGCCGAGATTCGGGAACTCGACAAGCTGCTTGGAGTCGCCTCCGGGAATCTGGAGAGCATTGGCTGGAACAAGCTTACGGCAGCCGGGATTCGCCATTTCTTCACCTGTGGAAGCTTCGGCGATGGATTTGAACTGCGAGTCGGGATCTTTGATCATGCAGTTTCGACGGCAAAGAGCCGGTTGGGAAATTCGGCTTCGGTGTGCTTTTTCGGGGACACCCCTGACGATATCCACGCTGCCCGCATGGTGAATGCGCAAATAGTCGCCGTGGGTACCGGGATCTTCCCCGTAGCAGAGCTGGCGCGCTTCGAACCAGATCTCTGCTGCGAATCGTGCGCTGAGATGCTGGGGCGGCTTGAGTGACTTTGGTGCGGGACGTGGCGTCCAGAGCTCTTGCCCCAGCTAAGTACCCGGCGTAGGCTTCGGTCAGAGTCAACGTCTACAGTGTTTTCTGTATTCATGAAGAAGTTTCCGGTTCTGGTGCGCGTCCTCTCCGAGTCGCGCAATTCTTCGGGGCCGCTTATTCTCATCGCAGTCTTAAGCCTGCTATCCCTGCCACTGACGTTGCTTTATCCGCTGCCCCTTAGACTGGTGGTGGACAACGTTTTGAGCCACCGGCCGCTGCCACCCTTTCTCGCCAACGTCTTCCCGCTGCACTCCGCTGAGTTTGTGGCTATTGCTCTGGTTCTCGGGATCGCGGTCGTGGTGAATCTGCAAGGCCTGGCCTCCTGGTGGTTGCAGACTTACGTGGGAGAAAAACTGGTTTGGGACTTTCGCGCCAAACTCCTCAACCATGTGCAGCGCCTTCCCTTGTCTTTCCATGACCGCTACGGGGCTACCGATTCGGTTTATCGTATTCAACACGATGCTCCCGCGGTCCAGTATGTGGTGATTCAGGGTCTGATTCCTCTCTGCACCTCATTGTTCACGCTGGTCGGGATGATCTTCGTGACGATCCGGATCGACACTTCTCTGGCTCTGGTCGCACTGGGCATCACTCCCATCCTGCTGATTTTGACGGTTGCTGCCAGCCACCAAGCGCGCAGACAGTCCGAAACCGTGAAAGCCCTGGACACGCGGGCCATGTCCGTCATTCAGGAGGTAATGGGATGCATTCGCGTGATCAAAGCCTTCGCGCAGGAAGATGCTGAGCATGAAAGGTTCGTCCGCAGCTCGACTCTGAGGCGCTCCGGACAGGTAAGGCTCGCTCTTTCCCAGGCCGTCTACAACACGCTGATTGGCCTGACCATTGCGGGCGGCACGGCGGCCTCGCTCTATATCGGCGTCCTGCACGTGCGCGGTGGCATTTTGACTGTTGGATCGCTGCTCGTGGTTATGGCCTACATCGCCCAGCTTTACCAACCACTTCAGGCCCTGACGAATAAAACTAGCGACCTGCAGGCCTGGATGATCAGCCTGCAACGATGCTTCACCATTTTGGATAGCGTGCCGGAAATCGAGGAGAGCCCGCGCGCCCTGACGCTGCACAAAGCGTTAGGTGAGTTCGAGTTCCGTAACGTGTCCTTCGAATACGGCGCAAGCGGCCGTGGACTTCACGGCATGTCGTTCAACATCCCCGCGGGCTCGCGAGTAGGAATCGTAGGCACCACCGGGGCGGGCAAAACAACGCTGCTGAATCTGATCATGCGTTTTTACGATCCGACCGAGGGCGAGGTTCTTCTCGATGGGGTTGACTTGCGCCACTACCGAATTGCCGACCTTCGCCGTCAGTTTGCCGTCGTCCTGCAGGAACCGGTGTTGTTCGACGCCAGCATCGCGGAAAATATAGCTTATGGGAAACGTAACGCGACTGACCAGGAAATCGTCGCTGCTGCCAACGCTGCGTCCGCTCATGACTTCATTTCGAAAACCAATCGCGGATACAACACTAACGCGGGCGAACGGGGAACGAGCCTTTCCGGCGGAGAGCGTCAGCGTATATCCCTGGCGCGAGCTTTCCTTCGGGATGCGCCCATCCTCATCCTGGATGAACCCACCAGTTCAGTGGATACCACCACCGAAAGTTCGATCATGAATGCCACTGCCCTGCTGATGGAGGGTAGAACCACGTTCATGATTGCCCATCATCTCAATACACTTCGCTACTGCAACATGATTCTGGTCCTTGAACAAGGGCGACTGGTTGAGGTCAAGGACTCTGCCGCCGAACTTTCCCAGGCCGCGGTATCCTAGGCCAAATTTCCCGTGCAGCATCCTGCGACTGCTCTGCATCTTTCAAGGGGCAGGTATGCGGATCGCGATCTTCGGACTGACCGTAAGTTCTTCCTGGGGAAATGGACATGCCACACTGTGGCGCGGGCTGTGTAGCGCGCTGGCGGAGGCGGGTCACTCTATCTCTTTTTTCGAAAAGGATGTTCCGTATTACCGAACGCATCGCGATCTAGGCCAGCCGGGCGGGTACGCGCTGCAACTGTATTCGGAGTGGACTGAAATTCAGCCCCGGGTCGAGAGCGCGGTCAAGGAATGCGACTGCGCTATCGTGACTTCTTACTGCCCGGACGCGCGGCCCGCGGCCGATCTAATTTTGGAGAATTCCAAGCTTTTCAGCATTTTCTATGACCTCGATACGCCGGTCACTCTCAACGCGCTAGGCCGCGAAGGCACTGTGGACTACATCCCCAGCTATGGACTGGAGCCGTTCGATCTCGTGCTTAGCTACACCGGCGGGAACGCGCTGGGTGAACTTGAGAATCGATTGGGAGCGAAGCGGGTAGCTCCCCTCTATGGCAGCGTGGACCCCAGCACGCATCATCCGGTGCCGACAGATGAGCGATTTGCTTCGGATTTCTCTTACCTGGGCACCTATGCTGCCGATCGTCAACAGCAACTCGACGAACTTTTTCTGAAGCCGGCCAACCAGTGTCCGCAAAAGAAGTTCTGTATTGGCGGCGCTCTCTACCCGCCGGACTTCCCGTGGACTGGGAACACATATTTCGTCCGCCACGTTGCACCTCCCGAGCACCCCGCCTTCTACTCATCCTCCAAGTTGACTCTGAATGTAACTCGCGCCGCCATGGCAGAAATGGGCTATTGCCCTTCTGGACGCCTTTTCGAGGCCGCCGCGTGCGGGACTCCGATCGTCAGTGACTGGTGGGAGGGGTTGAACCATTTCTTCGAACCGGGCAAGGAGATTCTGATTGCCAAATCGTCTGTGGATACCGAGGAAGCACTTAATCTTGAAACGGGCGAACTCCAGGCGATCGCGCGCGCATCTCAAGAGCGCACGCTTTGCGAGCACACGGCTTCACATCGGGCGGCAGAACTAATCTCGCTAATCGAGGGCAGCGCATGAGCGAAGTCTGGGGAATCGTACCCGCCGCGGGGTTGGGCAGCCGCATTCAACCGCTTGCATTCTCAAAGGAATTACTGCCGGTGGGTTGCCGGATGGAAGATCAACGGCAGCGGCCCCGGGCGGTGAGCGAGTATTTGATTGAGCGCATGATCGCCGCCGGTGCTACCCGAATCTGCTTCGTGGTTTCCCCAGGCAAAAGCGACATCATGGAATACTTCGGTGGACGCCTCGGCGATACTGCAATCTGCTACGCCGTTCAGCAAGATCCGAAGGGGTTGTGCGATGCCCTATTCACAGCGTTGCCGTTCATCTCTCCAGATGCCGACGTTCTGATCGGGCTGCCCGACACAATCTGGTTTCCCGTGGATGGTTTCCAACAGCTCCCTGCGCGACGTTTCTCTTTTCTACTGTTCGAAGTCCAAAGCCCTCATCTGTTTGATGCGGTGTGCTGCGACGATGAGGGACGAGTCAGCGAAGTGCAGGTGAAATCTCCAAACGCCTCGACGAACTGGGTGTGGGGCGCTTTCCGCATGCCCGGCCGAACCCTGGCCGCGCTTCAGCAATTGTGGTGCGAGCGCCACCGCAAAGACGAATATATGGGTACGCTGGTGAACGAGTACATAGCGAGAGGCGGAAGTGTGAACGCGATGAAGCGAGGAGAAGTCTACGTAGATGTAGGAACGCTCCACGGGTATCACGAAGCGCTGAGAGTGCTGTCGCAAACTGAAGTGGCGCTTTTGTGAGCGACTGAAATCACGGAGCAGCGTTCTTTTTGTGCGGCGAGTAGCAGTGTTTCATGCCGCCGGTCGGCCAATTGAGATGTACTCAAATCCAGCGTCGCGAATGGTGTCCGGATCCAGTAGGTTTCGGCCATCTACTATTAAGGGCAACTCCATCAACTCGCGAAGCCGAGCCCAATCCAGGAGTTGATATTCTGCCCAGTCCGTCAGGATGAGCAAGGCCTGGGCATTCGCCGCCGCCGCATACGGCGAGTCGCAATAGGTCAACTTGCCTTCCTCTTCCGCAACCACTCTCTTGAGCAGCGGCATCGCCTTGGGATCATGCAAGCGCAGTGTCGCTCCCTCTTTGCGCAAAGCGTCCACAACTCGCAAGCTGGAAGACTCCCTCGTATCGTCAGTCCCCGCCTTAAAGGCAAGGCCGAGCACGGCGATGGTCTTGTCGTGCAAGACCCAAAGCGCATTGCGGAGTTTTTTAATAAACATCTCCGTCCGCTTTTCATTGATCTCCTCAACCTTTTTCAACAGGGAGAAATCAATGCCATATTCTTCCGCCAGGTAAATAAAGGCCCGCAAGTCTTTGGGGAAACAATAACCGCCAAAACCGATTCCCGCCTGCAAGAAGGAGGACCCAATGCGCGGATCCATGCCGATACCTTCGGCCACCTGTGAAACGTCGGCCCCAATGGCATCGCATAAATCCGAGACCATGTTGATGAATGAGATCTTCATGGACAAGAATGAGTTCGCGGCGTGCTTGATAATTTCCGCCGTGCTGGTTCCGGTGATCAGCACTCGTGCTGGTACCGGCCGGTAGACCTCTTCCAGCATGCGTCGTGCTCGCACCGATTCCACTCCACAGACAATCCGCTCGGGGCGGGAGACGTTTCTCAGGGCCACGCCTTCCTGCAGGAACTCCGGATTGGAAGCGACATCAAAGTCCAGCGACTTGGGGTTGGAATTATTGTTCGTGGCAAAGCGGCGGATGGTCCGGCAAATCCATTGCGCTGTAATTGCCGGAACCGTGCTCTTCTCGACGATCAGTTTGTACCCGTTGAGATTGTGCGCGATAGTACGCGCAGCCGCCTCCACCTGCGACAGATCCGCCTGGCCGTTTTCTTTCTGAGGAGTGCCAACGCACAAGAATAAAATCGTGGCCTGTCGAATCGCCTCGTCGATGTCTACGACCGGTAAAAAGTTCTTTCCTAGTTGCTGCTTAAGTAACTCGTCAAGTCCAGGCTCGTAGAACGGTACCCTTCCCGACTGGATCATTGAAATCAAGAGTTCAGAGGAATCGACTCCCAGCACGGTCCAGCCCAGGGAAGCAAAACCGAGCGCGGTGGGAAGCCCCACGTGCCCC
>JAICJP010000111.1 GCA_025928375.1 Candidatus Sulfotelmatobacter sp. | reverse complement strand
GATGTTAGCCGGAGTAATGGGTTGCAATCCACTCTCGATAGCTGCCGCTGGTCACATCGCGAACCCACGCTTCGTTCTCCAGATACCAGCGAACCGTCTTGCGGAGCCCGGTATCGAACGTCTCCTTTGGCTTCCACTGCAATTCGCGTTCGATTTTGCGCGCATCGATCGCGTAGCGCCGGTCGTGACCAGGCCGGTCTTTCACAAATGTGATCAACTCGCGCCGTGAAACGCCCTTTGCGGGAGAGACCTCATCGAGGAGATCGCAGATTCTATGGACGATTTCGATATTCGGCTTTTCATTCGATCCGCCAATGTTGTAAGTCTCGCCGGGCGTACCCTGCGCCAGCACAGCGGCGATCGCTTCGCAATGATCTTCCACGTAAAGCCAATCGCGCACATTCTTGCCATCGCCGTACACCGGCAGCGGCTTGCCCTGTTGCGCATTCAGAATTAGCAGCGGGATCAGTTTTTCGGGAAACTGGAAGGGGCCGTAATTGTTGGAGCAATTCGTGGTCAGCGTGGGAAGCCCATAGGTGTGGTGATACGCGCGCACCAGGTGATCCGAAGCCGCTTTGGACGCCGCATAGGGGCTGTTGGGAGCGTAAGCGGTAGTCTCGGAGAACGGAGGATCATCGGGCCCCAGAGATCCATAGACTTCATCTGTGGAAACGTGAAGAAATCGAAAGCGCGCGCGTTCCGGCTCCTCCAAACTCGACCAGTACGCCCGAACCTCTTCCAGCAGCGCGAAGGTTCCGTTGACATTGGTGTGGATGAAATCGTCGGGGCCGCGGATGGAGCGGTCGACATGGCTTTCGGCGGCAAAGTGCACGATGGCGCGCGGCTGATGGCGTGCCAGTGTCTTGCGCACCAGTTCGCGATCAATGATGTCGCCCTGCACGAAATGGTAGCGCGGATTGTCCGCGATGCTTTCCAGGTTGTGGGGATTGCCGGCGTAGGTGAGTTTGTCGAAATTTACCATGGACGCGGACTCATCTCGCATCCTCTGCAAAATGAAGTTCGAGCCGATAAAGCCCGCTCCACCGGTGACCACAATCAAGTTGTGCATTCCATCTCAGGGACGCCTTGGGTCTGGCCATCGGCACGGCCCGCCGCGCGAAACTTATGATTGTATTAAAAAAGGACGGGTTTAGCCCGTCCTTTCCCCATTTTGGATCGCGTTAGCCGGCAATACGCTCTGATTCAGCTTCAGACGGGCGGAGTTCGTGCGCACTCGGCCTCTTGCTGTCATGCGACTTCAGCCCGAGCACTTCGAAGTAAGCCTGCTCGATGTCGCGGCTGATCTTGTCCCATTGATATTCTTCCTCCACCCGCTTGCGTGCCGCTTTTCCCGCGGCCTCTCGAAGTGCGGGGTTGGCGATCAGGAACCGTAGACGATCACTCAGATCGTCTACGTCGCCGCAGCGAAAGGTGAATCCGGCTCCTTCCACGGCCTCGCGATTTTCCGGCACATCGCTGGCAAGAACGCAGAGTCCTGCTCCCATCGCGTCCAGCAGCGCCAACGAGAGACCCTCCATATCGGATGGGAGCACGAAGATCATGGCATTGCTCAGCAACTCGTCGAGATCTTCGCCTGCGACCCAGCCCGGAATGCGGATTCTGTCGCTTGCGTGTTTCAACAGTTCTTTCTGATAGTCATCGCAATAACTTGTGCCGCCCGCCAGGACGAGCTTTACGTCACTCTCGATACGTTCGAACGCCTGCACCAATAGATGACAGCCCTTCTCCCGCGAGAATCTGCCTAAGAACAGCACGTAACGCCCCGGCTCCAGCCCCCATTCCAGGATTTTTTTTGGCTCGGCTCGCTCGCGAAGCAAACCCCCGTTGGGAATGTAAACCGTGTCAATTCCGTGGACCTCGCGATAGTGTCGCTCCAGAGTTCGCGACACCACCATGGTCTGATGGGGGAGGTGCGCAGAGGCGTCTTCCCCGAGCCGCAGTACTGCACACGCCAGTCTTCCCCACTTCTTTCTCTGCCAGTCCAAGCCTTGCACAGTGATGGTCGTCTTCGTCCCGCAGAGACGTGGGATGCAGGAGAACAGCGCGGGCCCCAGCGCATGGTAGTGAACCAGATCATAATGCTGCGTCAGGGCATGGATCGTGCTCAAGAAGGTGTGGATCACGGTCTCAAGATGCTTGGATCGAAACGTGGGCAGCCGGACCAGCCGCATGCCGTTATGCTCGACCAACGAGGGCGTGAAGTAGTTGCGGCAGTACACCGTGATCTCGTGCCCCATCCCGGCCAGGCGCTTTCCGGTTTCTTCATAAAATGATTCGATTCCGCTGTATTTTGAAATAACGCCTCGCCCGCCAATGAATGCCACGCGGAGCCTGGGCGTCGCAGGCGTGACCGGTTCCCTTGTCTTCCGTGATGACACTCGGATTGGAGAAATCTGTGTGGAGGCCTTGCGCGAAATCAGTTCCTCATAGATGCCGCATAGCGTGGAATAGTGCCCCTCGGGCGTGTGGCGATCGCGAACGAACTCCCATCCAGCTCGCCCCAGACGATCACTCATTCCAGGGTCGGCCGCGAGCATCCGGATCGACTCAACAAGTTCCTTCACATCTCCGCAGCTGTAGAGGAGTCCGGTCTCGCCATGGCGCACGAATTCGCGTCGGGAGCCCAAGTCTGACGCCACGACCGCACGCCCTTCCGCGTAAGATTCCAGAATCGTCTTGCCCAGCGTCTCGTAGGCATGCGAAGGAAGCAAAGTAAAGCGGGAGCGCCGGATCAAGCGGTCGCGCTCTTCTGCGCTAACGTGACCTATGAAGTCCACGTTGGACAAATGCAAATCGGCCTGCAATTTCTGCAGCTCGTCCTTCTGAGGCCCGTCTCCTGCGATCACCAGATGAAGCTGGGGAGTGTGTTTCATCGCGCGCAGCAGATCCTCTACGCCTTTTTCTGAGGAAAGGCGCCCGCAGTAAAGAAGAGGCGCATCCGGCGCGGCCTGTGCCAGCTGGTGGGCGCTCTGAAAATGGGGCAGCTCTCGAAAACGGCAGCCATCCCAGCCATGTTCGACGAACTTGTCACGGACAAACCGGCTCGGGGCCAAAAATAAAGCGACGCACTTCTGATAGCTCCTGATCCAGCGATGTGCGTAGGCTTCGGCGGTAAGCGCGATGCCCGCGCCGATCCCCGGGTAGCAGTCCGACCGCAGAGTGTGCCAGAAAGCTCCGCCTTTACACCGCTCGCATGCCTCACCGTTGGA
Organism: Candidatus Sulfotelmatobacter sp.; assembly: GCA_025928375.1. Taxonomy (GTDB): domain Bacteria; phylum Acidobacteriota; class Terriglobia; order Terriglobales; family Acidobacteriaceae; genus Sulfotelmatobacter. Next base: position 9,107 of record JAICJP010000111.1, on the reverse strand, counting down.
CACCATGTTGTAGCTGGGACACAGCAGCTTGAAATCATTCAGGTGGTACAGCACCGGAATTCCATGCGCCTTCAGTTCCCACAGAATCGATGGGGTGAGGTGGTGGTAGATGTTGCGTATATGCGCGACATCGGGACGAAACTCACGGACGATGCCGCGAATCTTCTGCCTGGCCTGCGTCGAATAAATGACGCGGGGCAGCTGTCGTGCTAGGCGCCAGAATCCGGGCTGGCTTTTGAAATCCAAGTGCGGAACAAAATGCGCGTCATAGGGCGTGGGCTGGCCTCGCGGGTCCGACATGGAAAACAGCGCGACCTCGTGTCCGTGAGCGCGCAGCAGTTCCATGAGTTCGAACAGGTATACCTCGGTCCCGCTGAAGGCAAAGTTATATTTGTTGCAAAATAAGATTCGCATGAGTCCTGTTCCGGCTAGCCGCGGCAGTGCGCTGGAGAAACAAATCGGCGAAACTCTGCAGATTTTTGGCGCGATTGAAGTTCTGATCGACGTGTGCGACCGCGCGACGCCTCATGTCATGCAGGAGGTCGCCCGATTCATCCCCGGTCATCTGTGAATAAATAAAGTGGAGCTTAGCGAGACAATCCTGGAGGGAGCCGGGCTCGTAGAGGAATCCGGTCGCGCCCGCCCTGACCAGCTCGGGGATTCCGGTAATCGCGGGCGCAAGAACGATCTTGCCTCGGGCCATGGCCTCCATGAGCACAACTGGAATTCCTTCGCTGCGACTGGTGAGGACGATGACATCGGCCGCGTCGTAGAGGGCCGGGAGACGCCATCTCGCAATGTGCCCCAGGAGGGTGACCCGCCCCTGCAGGCCCCATTTTTTTATCAATAATTCCAGCCGGCGGCATTCTGGCCCGTCGCCTGCGATCCGGCAGACGAATGGAACCCGGCAAGCCATCAACTCCGCGCAGGCACGCAGCAGAAAAGCATGGTCCTTGACCTCATGCAACCTGGCCACGGCCAGCAGGTTGAGTGAACCCGCCTTCGTGTGCGGGTTCGGCAGCGTGGTGGGTTGCACTATGTCAACTCCCAGCCGCGAGACCACGACCTTCTCCGGATCGACATGGGGAAATCGCTTCAGAATGTAATCGCGGTTGTAGTCAGAGATCGTGACGCAAAAGTCGCAATGTGCGAGCTTGAGGTCGAGATAGGGTGCACTCTGCAGCAGATCCGAGCCGTGCAGCGTCATGCTGAACCCGACGTGCAACAGGCGTGCTGCCGTCATACCGATCCATGACCCGAAATATCCGTGATGAACGTGGATGCGATCAACATTGTGGCCGCGCAGTAGCGCCGCGTAACACGTCCCCAGAAAGGTGTGCAGGAGAGCTTTGATTCGCTTCCCGATTGATTCCCTGCCCGAGACGATTCTTATGAGCAGCGGCAGAACGCACTTCCATTGGTTTATCAGCAGCCACATCGCTGGCCCGAGCACTCGGAGTGCGGCGTGTTGCAGGATTACGTCCGGCATCTCGGTCCTGTCTTTGGGACTGCGCACGCTGCCGGAGATGACGACGGTTCCTCTACGCCGCAATTCACCGATTTCATCTCCGATGTAGGGTTCGACTTCCGAGGGAAGCTGGTTGGCGAGATAGGCGATGGTCAGCATTGGGCATCCAGTGCTATCCGACGCCGCTGGGCAACCAGCATCCCTGCCATGCTGAATATGAGCGCATTCACAAACTGGTAGCTCATCACCACGACGGCCGCATTGAGCCAGTACACGCCGAGGATGATCGGCCACAAGCGATGGAATTCGCGGGTGAGAAATCCATCCCCTTCGTGCTCAGGCACGGCAGCCCGGCGAAGGCTCCACAACTCCCACATGAGCCAGGCATACAAGGCAAAGCCGAGCGCACCCTGCTCCGCCAGTAGTTCCAGGTAGGTGTTGTGCGGGTACAAGATTTTTTCCTGATACCCAGTGACGTGGCGGGGCAGTTCGTCGGGCATCCGATGAAATCCCCAGCCCAGCAGCGGCCGCTCCAGAAACATGTCCCAGGCGCCGGTGTACACTGCCTGCCGAAACTCGATAGGACCTTCTTCGTTGAGGCGATCATCCAGTGTCGATCGCAGTTGCTCCGAACTGAACAGCAGGGCCAATGCTGCGGCTGCGACGATTGGTATCGCCAGCAACACCCGCCGGGAACGGCATCGCCAGAATAGAACTGCGACCGCCACCAATGCGCCCGCGAATGAGAGCCACACCGCCCGCGTCAACGTCGCCAGGATTGCGATGGGAACGGCGGCCAGCAGCACGGCAAGCGCCGGTCCGCGCATCTTTCCTCTCATGTAGCTGTGCAGAGCGACCAGGCCCAGCACATTCAGCGAGACCCCATTCGCGACCGCTTGCAACAACGGACCGCGCGCCCGGTCCACATGAATTCCAAGATCGGCATTCAGAATGAATCGAGGGAAGATGAGAGCGTGCGCTCCCGAAAGGAATGCGATGGCTGTGAGGGTCAGGTAGGCGAGAACGACGAGGCAAAAGATTTCAAAGTGCCGCAGCCGTGCTTCGCTGGTGAAGATGAGGCCTGCGATGTGGAACATCGCGAAGGGCACGAGCAGTTTCGATGCCAGCAGGCTCCATGCGTCCTGATCGAAGGGCTCCCCGACTACGCTGGCCAGCGCGAGCAGCGTGAGCCCAAGCATCGGCCAGGTGGCCCGCTGGAAGACGCAAAGGTTCTGCCGCAGCAGCGCTGCCCTGCCCGCGACCGCAATGAGCAACAGCACGAAGGCAACGCGATCAATGGCGTAAAACTGCACATCGGGGTGGCGCAACAGCATCGCGGTGAGCGTCCCCAGAAACAGAAAAGACGGCGCGGAGAACAGAAATTGCAGCGGGAGCAGCACGGTTTTGGCGAGCCACGCGCCGATTCCCCAATCCCGGGGCTGCGCCCATGGCTCCCATGGCAGATCGGGCATTAATCCCCGCTCCCCTGGACTACCGCTCGCACCGTTCTGAGCAGAATGCGTGCATCCAGCGCGAGGCTCCAGGTACGAATATATTCGCGGTCCAACTCCATTCCCCGATCGAAGGAGGGATCGCGCCGCGCCGTGACCTGCCAAAGCCCAGTAATCCCAGGCGTCACGTCGAGCCGGGCCATATGCTCAATTTCATAACCTGCAACATCGTCGACCGGATGTGGCCGGGGCCCAACCAGGCTCATCTCCCCCCTGACTACATTCCACAGCTGCGGTAATTCGTCGAGGCTGTAACGGCGAAGCAATCTGCCAACGCGCGTTATTCTGGGGTCATCCCAGATCTTGAAAAACGGCCCGGCCCGCTCGTTGTTTCGCCGCAACTGCAATTTCAGGCGATCCGCATCGTTCAGCATCGTCCGGAACTTAAAGCAGCGGAAGCGCCGCCCTTTTCGTCCAGCTCGCGGCGCGCAATACAGCACGGGACCGGGGGAATCAAGCTTGATGAATACGGCAAACAGGGCCAGCAGGGGCAGTAAGAACACCAAAGCCGCGCCTGCGATCATCACATCTAGAAGTCGCTTCAAAAACAGCGCGAGAGCGGGCAACTGCTCGGCACTGAGGCAAATCAGCGCCAGGTCTCCAACGCGCTCGATCTCCTCCACCACCGGACTACACCCCAAGAATTCCGGAACGATCTGGACGTCCAGGCGCAGCCTTTGTGCTTCACTGAGCACCCGGGTTGTAAGATTGCTGTCGCGCGGTGCTGCCAGGATGATCTCGTCCACGAATTCCTTTCGCGCGATTCGGGGCAAGTCCGCGACGCGCCCAACGATTCCATCGCCCACGCCTCGCGCATCATCGAGGATGCCGCAAATGCGTCGGCCCGAACCGGGCTGCCGGGCCAGGTAAGCCGCCAGGCGGCGCCCCGCACCCCCAGCACCCACGATCAGCACGTTACGGCTGTCGGTCCGCTCGGGATTCGAGTTCGCTGCAACCCGCCATCTCCACCCCCACAGAGCGGCAAAGTGCAGAACCCCGGCGGCACAGATCAATGCGCTGATGGCCCAGGGATATCCCTGCAGTGTGTCAGCCACACAGAGGAGTACGGTCGCCCACACGATGGATTTCGCCAGAATCTCTCCTTGCTCTTGAATCGTGATGCCGCTGACGTGCAAGCCTTCGCTGTATGAAATCAGCGTGATCAGGGCGGCGTGCAAGATGGCGACGCCTACCAGGGAAATCGGTTGTCCCGCCGCATACCCGAATGACCAGACGCGTGGGAAGAGTTCGCGCAAGGGGACCAAAACAGCGCCCACGATCAGCCAATTCAGCGCCACCAAGACCCAGTCCGCGATCATGGACCGGAGCCATTTGCATGCCATGCGGGACCGCAATGGGCGCGGTTCGAGTGTTGCTAGCCTGCTCCGCTGGAGCATCATGCTTGGGCTGTCATTTGCTCCCTGGTCTGTCGATGTGCCGAGGCGAACCGATTGCGACCTCTTTTTCTTACCGTGACGGGCAAGCGGTGCTTCACCCGGAATCAGGCGAGCCCAATCGTCCCGCTCTTCATCTCGCTGTTGACGACCAATGGCAACGACCGACAACCGGTCCAACCTTTCCCACGGTTACCGTGAAAAGAACTCACAAACGCCGATACAGGTTGTGCGGTATAGGGAATTCGCGATCGGCCAGCACCGTGCCCAGGAGTCTCACTCCGGCCTGCTCCAGCGCGCGTTTGGTCTGGAGGGCTGCCCTCCGCCGCGTATGCAACGCCGACAAAACCAGAACGAGCCCGTCGCAGAATCGCGCCCCTTCCAGCATGGCATTCGAATCCGCAGGGTTCGCCAGCACGATCGAGTATTCGAACTCAGCCCTGACTGCAGCCAGGTAGGAATACAATTCCCCAGCTGCGGCGATATTTCCCGAACATTGTTTTTCTTGAAGGAGCCACAGCTTGCGCTCGAGTGGGATCGCAGTCGCTTTCAACGATTCCTGGCCTCGCTGCAGTACTCCCGGTGCCGTGCGAACGATCGCAACCTCGCCCTCCCGCTCCTCGGTCAGTGCCTTTCCGACCAGCAGACAGATGTCGTCGATTTCGATCTCTGGTCCCGCGGCACTGAATGCCACTTGCCTTACTGGCTGCGGCACGTTCCGCAAAAAGGTTTGGCGCGCTAGACCGCGGATTTGATCGCGGCCGAACTTCTGCCTGTTCCACCCCGGAATCGCGCGGGAGGCCTTCATTTTCGCGAACGCGCTCTCGCTTACGCTCCCGCTTCGGTCATTCACGCCCGCTACCAGGCCCGCCGACATCAGTTTTCCCTCATGCGGCCATCTTCGAGTTCCCACTCCGTGGCAAGGAGGCCAACACTGCCAGGTTTAAACAGTTCACAACATCTTCCGGATCGCGAAATCCTGGATCGAGATAGTCCACTGCAAATGCGGCTGCACCTCCCGCCAGGGCCGCCGCCGTCAATCCCATGGCCAGGACACTCCAGGTAGAGGACAGCGGCAATGCGGGAGCGACCGGCTCCTCGGCAATAGCGACATTGACGATCCCGCGCTCATCGAGCGCATCGTTCATGCGTGCTTCTTCCCGCTTTTTCACATACAAGAGGTAATTTTCCTGAGCGGCGTTTCGCGCGCTGAGCAGATCATCCTGCGTGATCGCGTCCTCCCCTAGTTTTCCGGCGATCCTCCGCCAGGCGGCGGCCTGCCCCGAGATTGCTGCCTGCCGTGCTTGCAATGCTTTCCATTGCACCTGCGCGCTTTGCAGTCCAGAGCTCGCCCACTCGTAGTTAACGTTTTTGTCACTAGTCTCGTCGCGCAGCGGCGATGCGCTCTCCAGCGCAATAGCAGCTTCCGCTTCCCGAATTTGCTGATCCACTTCCTGCACCAGGCGATGATTGGGTTCGAACTTGGTCAGCAGTTGAGTGCGCTTGAGCTGCAAATCTAGTAAAGAGGCTTTCAGCGAACTCAGCAGTTCCGCATTTTCCCTGGTACGAACCTGCGTGATGGTCCGCTCGGGAAGCTTTGCCAACAGTTGCTCGAGTTCGACGATGCGCTGCCGCGTTTCTGCCATCTCGATACGAGTCTGCCTCTGACCTGCTTCGAGCTCGCCGAGTTTCTGTATTGCGATGTCTCGCTGCTGGGCCGCAGCGATAATTCCGTGGTCCTTGGTAAACAGCAGCAATCTGCGGCTGCTCTCTTCAACTTGTTTTCCGGACTCTTCCGTTTGCTTCTCGAAAAACCTCAGCTCTCCTGCTGGACGAAGGACCGCCGTATGCTTCTCCATATATGCTGCCGCCAAAGATCGGAGAAGCTTGGCCCCCGACTCCGCATCCCTGGCCGGATAACTGATAGAAATCAGGTTGGTCCTTTTCACTTGCTGAACGCTCAATTGTTGGGCCAGCCTGCGGGTTGCTCTTTCGACGCGCTGCGCACGTCCTTCTCGCAGATGCAAGACGTGAAACCAGTCCCGGCCGCCTGGGCGATTCTGTTCGACCACTTTCCTTAGAACATCGTGGTCGCGTAGCAGTTCCACCTCAGAATTGAGTTCCTCTTCCGTGATGCCCACCCGGGTCAGGTCCAGCGGAGCGCTCACCGCCGCACTCACCGGAGTCTCAGCTCTGTCGCGCCGCACCAGGATCTTCATATTGGCCTGGTATTTTGTCCCCGTAATGGCGTACCAGAGAGAGGCGGCAAACACCAGTCCCGCAACCCAGACGAACGTCCGCCTCCTTCGGAACATCACCATCAGCAAATCCCTCAAGGTGGGGATTGACGGACTGAAGTTGCGCGTTGGGTCCGGGTCTGGCATGGGAGTCAGAGATTAAAATTGCGAACCGTTCATGTACAGGCCCACAGCGGGCCTGGTCAGGTAGCGCGAAATTTTCGATAGCTTATTTTGCGGTACAAATACCATGTCTCCGGACTGAAGATGGGCATCCTCCGCTAGCCGGCTCTCTTTGAGCATCTTCTTCAAATTGAAGAGCCGGCTCTCCAGCAGGTCCTCATTCACTCTCCGGAACAGGACGACCTGCGAGTGTTTGGCTTCGTGGGTGAAGCCGCCCGCGATCTGAATCGCTTCTGCGATCGTGGTATCCGAGCGCAATTCGTACTTTCCCGGCTTGCCGACTTCCCCTCCCACAATGAAATAAGGGCGCTCAAACTCTTTAAGGGCCACGGCAGCCTGGGGATCGTGCAGATAACCCGAATAGGCTTGGTGGACGGCATCGATGAACTGCTGCAAGTTCAATCCCTGCGCCATCACCAAGCCCGCATCCTTCAACATGACGTAGCCGTCGGGCTGCACGGTGAGGGTTTGATTGAATTCAGGAGCGACGGTGAAGGTCACTTCCACCACGTCGCTGGGATGTAACCGGTAGAGCGGATGACGCACCCCTCCGAGTAAAGGGTTTCCCAGGCCATCCGCTCCTCCGGGGTTGGCGGCCGTGACTGCTTTGGCTTCCGCTACGACTCCGGTTAAGCCGGAACGGGAGTTTGTTTCCGCGCCAGCATCTGCCTGCCTCTGCGCGAACGCGGCCGAACCACATCCGACTAACAGCAATGCCAGTGCGATCCAGGGAAACCAGTCGCGTGGTGTCCCTTGGGTAGCCTGCCCTGGGTCCACGCGTCCCTGTAACTTTTGCGGCACTCTGCAAAATAGTGCTGGATGGCCACAAGCCACAAGACATGAGAAGTACTGCCCACCAAAGCGGGACTGTTCCAGCTTTGGGAAGCGCGGCGCCAGGTCACTGGAAGTTCAACAGGAATCGACCCCTTCCTTGCTTCGCGAAGACACTCGTGGAAGCAGGAGGGGCGGAACACTCATGTCTCGCAGGACTACCTACGAAAGTAGACTTGCAAATTCACGCGATCACAGAGTTATCAAGAAACTTTGAGGCATGAACTGCCGAAGGCGACGTCCTGGAGACGTTCCCGCTTTTAAGACGGCGGCATGGAACCAAAACGGTAACCAGCTTTCCACAGCCAGACGCTGATTTATGCAGTATCTCCGCACCCAAAACACGAATTCCCATTTTGAACGAAGTGCATCAACTTTGTGACATCTTCCCTTGTGCATGGCATTGCCGGTTCCTACAATCGCGACATTGCAGCTTTCATGCGCCTGGAAGCTGCTGGTGAAAGGGTTTTGCCGTTGCCCGCTATTGCCACTTCGATCGCGTTGGATGTGCTTGTCGCCGACTCCAGTCGGATGCAAGCGCAACTGCTGGCTGGCGCCCTGCGCCGGCATGCCGAGTTGCAGATCACTTCCTGCCAGATGAATCCTGCCTCAATTCTGCAATCGGTAGCCGGACGTTATCCACAGGTGGCTTTGTTGTCGTTCAGCTCTCCGGCCAATTTTGCCGACGAGATTGGCACGCTGCGGCGTTTTCATGTCAGCCATCCGAGCATCGCAAAAATTATCCTGGCGGATTCCAGCAGCCGCGATCTGGTAATCCAAGGCTTCCGCTCGGGGGCAAGAGGGATTGTGTCGGTCACCGACTGCAATCTTCGGGTGCTCTGGAAATGCATTCTTCGCGTCGCGGCGGGGCAGATCTGGCTAAACACGGAGCAACTGAACTGGCTGATCGAACTCATCTCGGAAACGCCTTCGCTGCGGGTGCTCAATACCGCGGGTCATTCGCTTCTCACGCCGCGCGAGGAGCAGGTCGTGGCACTCGTGGCCGAAGGACTGAGCAATCGACAGATCGCCATCGAACTCAAGCTTAGCGAGCACACCATCAAGAAATATCTCTTCCGTGTTTTCGAGAAACTTGGCATCTCCAGCCGCGTCGAACTGGTCCTTTATGCCGTGCACAACGGACAACCACGCACCGCCGAGTGGCTGCCGGCGGCTGCTGGACTGCCCGGCTGATACTTGTTTGCAGATGTTGAAGCGCACACCTAAGACCGTCGCTTGAAGTTGATGTTTTCGCACTCGCGATAATGACAATCCCGCCCTGCCCCTGTATAACTTTGGGCGATCCCTTGTCCGAACAGAGTCCCCATCCCGCGCCGCCGCTCAAAGCCCGCCGTTGGAGAATCATTGCCGCCGGATTGCTGTTGCTGGCCCTGGCGCTGGTCGTGCTCTACACCAGCCGCGCAGCCTTTTACAGCCCGCTGGCGCTGGTCGTGGTGGGAGCGATCGGATTTGCCGCGCTGCT
>JAICJP010000367.1 GCA_025928375.1 Candidatus Sulfotelmatobacter sp. | reverse complement strand
GCCGGTTGATCTGGTGATTATCGTCTTCTATTTTGCTTTGGTCCTGGGAATCGGCCTCTATCTCAAGGGACAGGCCAACACCGGGGAAGACTTCTTCATGGCCGGACGCGAGATGACCGCGTGGGTGGCCGGGCTCGCATTTCTGTCCGCCAACCTGGGATCGCTCGAGTTGATGGGCTGGGCAGGAAACTCCTATAAGTACGGCATTCTCGCGGCTCATTGGTACTGGATCGGCGCCATTCCCGCCATGCTTTTCCTGGCGCTGATCATGATGCCGTTTTACTACGTCTGCAAGACGCATTCCGTCCCAGGCTATCTTAAGCTGCGCTTCGGCACCGGCGCGCAGGCCATCTCTTCCATTTCCTTCGCGTTCATGACCGTGTTGATGAGCGGCATCAACATGTACGCCATGGCTGTCGTCATGCGCGTCGTCCTCGGCTGGGATCTCAATTTCAGCATTCTCGTTTCTTCCTTGACCGTTGCCGCGTATGTCGCGCTCGGCGGCCTCCGCTCCGCCATATTCAACGAGGTTCTCCAATTCTTTCTGATCTGGGCCGGAGCCCTTCTGATTCCCATCCTCGGACTCATCGAAGCCGGCGGCTGGAGCGGAATGCAGGCCAAGATCATGCAGAATCTCACCGAACTGCACGTCGCCAATCCCGGATCCTACACCCACCTCTGGTCCACATTGGGGCATTTCAACACGAACCCCATGGGAATCAATTGGGCGGGGATTGTGTTCGGCCTCGGCGCGGTTATTTCAATGGGCTACTGGACCACCGATTTTCTTGTGATCCAGCGCGTCCTGGCCGCCAAGGATCTGCGCTCGGCTGAAATGGCTCCCATCATCGGAGCGGCGTTCAAGATGTGCGTGCCGTTCATCGTCATCCTCCCCGGTCTTCTCGGCTTGGCGCTTCTCCGCGATCCCAACACCGGCCACTTGCTGCGTTTGGTGCCCGCCGATGTCGCATGGTCGCCCGCCGGGCAGGCCCAGGGATTGCACGGATATGACGAAGTTTTGCCTTTGATGTTGGCTCGCTACTGCGGGCCCGGACTGCTGGGGCTTGGTATCACAGCGCTGATCGCGGGCTTCATGTCGGGCATGGCGGGTAACGTCAGCGCCTTCACCACGGTTTGGACGTACGACATTTACGGGACGCTGCTGAACAAGAACGCCTCCGACGAATCAAAAGTCAGGATGGGCCGCTGGGTCACCGTGATCGGCGTCTTCATAAGTATCGGTACGGCCTATCTCGTAATGCATACGCAATCCATAATGGATTATGTTCAGGCCCTCTTCAGCTTCTTCATCGCCCCGCTCTTCGGCACGGTGATCCTGGGCATGCTTTGGAAACGGGCTACTCCCACCGGCGGTTGGACGGGCCTGCTCGCCGGAACCCTCTCCTCAGTCGGGATGTACGCCTGGGTGAAAGTCGACCCGGAAGCGGTGCGCTACGTGGCTCTCTCCATGGATGCGCAGGATCAGGCGCAAAACATGTTTCGCGCTCTGTGGTGCTGCCTTCTTTGTATAGTCGTCACCGTCGTCGTCAGCTACCTGACGAAACCAAAGCCGGACTCCGAACTGAAGGACGTTGTGTACGGCCTCACCCCGATTCCAAAGACGGAGCACGCGAATATTTTTCACAGCCCCGTTTTCTGGGCGACTGTGGTTGCGGTGATATTCGTTATTTTGCAGATTATCTTCTGGTAGGAGCGACTCATGAAGACGGGCGGCGCCTTGTCCATCTGGTTTTTCATTGGGCTTTGTCTGGGAGTGAATGGCTTGTTGATTTTCATCACGGGCATCTATGAGATCATCCATCCCCCTCAGCAGCAACTTGTGCTCTCCAACCTCCACGCCAACGTATGGTGGGGAGGAATTTTACTAATCCTGGGGGTCCTGTACGCCATACGCTTTTCGCCCGCGCGGGAACGAAAACGCATCTCCGAAAACTCTTAATCGCTGTGTTTCATAGCTCAAGAAGGATTTATGCCGCACAAGAAAATGACTATGGGAGTGATCGTCGGGAATCGTGGATTCTTTCCCGACCAGTTGGCCAAAACCGGCCGCCAAGAAATTATTGACGCGCTGGCCAAGGCGGGCATGGATAGCGTCGTACTCGGCCCGGAAGACAGCAAGCACGGCGCAGTCGAAACTCACGAAGAAGCCAAGCGTTGCGCAGCGCTGTTTCGGAAGAACAGCGACCGCATCGATGGGGTCATCGTGACCTTGCCGAACTTCGGCGACGAGCGCGCGATCGCCGACACCATGCGCCTGGCCCGGCTGGATGTACCGGTGCTCGTGCAGGCGACTCCCGACAACGCGTCGAAGATGACCATCCTGCACCGCCGCGACAGCTTCTGCGGCAAGATGTCGGCCTGCAACAACCTCCGCCAGTATGGCGTTCCTTATTCGCTGACCCGGCTGCACACGGTGGCTCCGGATTCCGCCGAATTCCAGCAAGACTTGGCTTGGTTCGGTGCCGTCTGCCGCGTCGCAAACGGAATGCGCAACCTGCGCGTGGGCAGTATTGGCGCGCGTCCCGCCGCCTTCAATACAGTTCGCTACAGCGAGAAACTGCTGGAAGCTTCCGGGATCACGACCGAGACCGTCGACCTCTCGGAAATCATGGGGCGCATCGCGCGCTTGAAGGATGATGATTCTGGAGTTCAAGGCAAGCTGGCAGAAATCCGTAAGTACGTCACCACCGGCGGCGTTCCCGATGCCGCCCTCATCAAGATGGCCAAGCTCGGCTACGTCATCGATCACTGGATGCAGCAAACCGACGTCAAAGTCAGCGCCGTTCAATGCTGGACCGCGATGGAAGAATATTTCGGTGTGGTCCCCTGCACCATCATGAGCATGATGAGCAACAACCTGCTGCCGGCTGCCTGCGAGGTTGATGTCTGCGGAACCCTAAGCATGCACGCGCTCGCCCTGGCATCTGAAACTCCCAGCGCCCTGCTCGACTGGAACAATAATTACGGCGAAGATCCCAACAAGGCCGTTTGCTTCCACTGCAGCAATCTTCCCAAACACTTTTTCCAGGACGTCCGCATGGACTTCCAGGAGATCATCGCCGGCACCGTCGGCAAAGACAATACCTTCGGTACGGTTGTGGGACGGGTCAAGCCCGGCGCCATGAGTTTCGCCCGCTTCTCTACCGACGACCGCGCCGGAACTATCCGCGGCTACGTCGGGGAAGGTGAGTTCACCAGCGACGCGCTGAATACCTTTGGCGGAGTCGGCGTGGTACGAATTCCCGAACTCCAGAGCTTGCTCCATTACATCTGCGAGAATGGATTCGAGCACCACGTAGCAGCCAATTTCTCGACCACCGCCGCCGCGGTGCATGAAGCCGCCGTGCGCTACCTTGACTGGCCGATGTACTGGCACCAGAACTAAGCCCGCTGTCCAGTTCAGGTGACGTATCGAATCCCTGATCCCTGACCCCTATCCCCTTTCTTTCAATAACTTACCCCTGGATAATCTTTTGATGCCGCCGTGCATTGCGCGTTGGCTCGTCTTGGGTGAGAGTGCTCGGAGATCGCGGAGGAGAACATGGCAACCCTTGGCTCGCGGAACATGACTGACTTTAGGAAGCAGGTGAATTTCGGAGTACGGATGAACATGAACATGCATCGCCCCCAGATTGTGCGGATACAGGAGAGTTGGGTCGCTTCGTACGAACACCGTCTTCTGGTCTGGATTGCCAATCGAACTCCACAGCGAATCGGGCCGGATCACCTGACCGCGCTGGGATTCCTGGCCCAGGTGGGCGCTGGCGCCTGTTATGCGCTTGCGTTTTTGAACCGCTTCTGGCTGCTCGGAGTCATCGCATGCCTCGCCCTCAACTGGCTGGGCGATTCTCTGGATGGAACCCTCGCGCGCGTACGGCACACGCTCCGACCGCGATATGGCTTTTATGTGGATCACATGGTCGACAGCTTCGGCGGCGTCGCTCTGATGGGCGGCCTTGCCCTGTCCGGTTATATGCGCCCTGGGATTGCCATCGGCCTGCTCATCGCCTTCCTGATGCTGTCGATCCAGTCTTATCTGGCGACACACACCTTGGGAGAGTTCCGCCTGTCTTTCTGGAAGTTCGGGCCGACGGAGTTGCGAATCCTGCTTGCGGTTGGAAACTTGGCCTTGTTCTGGAAGCCTCGCGTCCATTTCCTGGGCGGCCAATACCGTCTCTTTGATGTCGGCGGCGTGATCGGCCTTGTCGGCATGACCATCATGCTTGTGTTCTTCACCGTGCAAAACACGATCCGACTTTACCGCGCGGAAAGGATCTCGCAATGAAGGCTGGTCCGGGAATTGTGCGTTGGTGCAAGTTCAATCTGGTGGGCGGCATCGGGGTTGGGGTGCAGTTTGTGGCGCTCTTTCTTTTGAAGAGCGTGCTGCACTTTGACTATCTGTTTGCCACCGCCATTGCGGTCGAAACCGCCGTCGTGCACAACTTCGTCTGGCACGAACAGTTCACCTGGGCCGATCGGGTCGACGGCTCGTGGCGCTGGTCTTTAGCGAGATTCGCCCGCTTCAACCTCACCACAGGGCTGGTATCGATTCTGGGGAATCTTGCCT
>JAICJP010000304.1 GCA_025928375.1 Candidatus Sulfotelmatobacter sp. | reverse complement strand
TTTCTGCAGGATCACGGTCTCGCGCCGCTTGCGCGGCAGGTCCGGATACATCGCCAGCAATTCCTCGGCGTGCAGAAACGTGAGCTCTTCCGGCAAGTTGGGATACCGGGGATTGCGGAGTTCGGGAAACATCTCCTGTGCAAACTTTTCCGCCCCGACCAGGACACTCCAGATCTTCCGCACGATGGACGTCAGGAATTCGATATTGCGCTGCTCGCTGCTGATGACCCGCTCCCAATCCCACTGGTCGACGTAAGCCGAGTGATCGTGATCCAGAAAATAGTCTTTTCGCACCGCCCGCATGTCGGTACAGATGCCTTCGCCTGGGCGGGAATCAAATTGCTTCAGCGCGACTCTCTTCCATTTGGTGGCCGCTTGTACGACTTGGGCGTCTATAGGATTCTTGTCCCGGTCGTTTGAGATATGAAACTGAACGGGAGTGCGGGAGCCGTCGCGGTCGAGCATGTCATTGACGCCGCTCTCGGAATCGACAATCAGGGGTACCTGCACCATCATGAGGCCGAGCTCTTTGCATAGATTGTCTTCGATGTAGCGCCGGAGCTGAAAGATTGCGTGCTGCGTCTCTTTCGGCGTCAGCAGCGGGTTGTAGTTCGAGGGCAGAATCTTGTCGAGTTGCGCGTAATCCCCAATGCCAGGACCAGCCAGATCGGCTCTCTTCGTGGCTTGAGCGTCTGTGCTGGCCGTAGACGTAGGATTCACATAGTCAATATCGTTGGCACCAGATATCGTGCTGGTTGGATCCCGGGAGATGAAGAGGCTCATAAACACACTCCTGAACCGCGCAGCGGTGGGGGATCCGCTGACATAAAGAAGGTCATTCCATTCGACGGCGAAAAGAAATACAAAGCAGTGACATGGATCACAGGCTACTGTGTGTCAAACGACAGGGTCTGCGCGCACGCTGCTCAACCGTGAATCCCAGTGCGTGTGTTAGATTTGAATTCTTCGCATGAAACACGTTGCCAATTGGGCCTTGAATGTAGCAATGCAGCGCGGAGCAAGCTATGCGGACGTGCGCGTCGTCGCCCAACGGAACCGCGCGCTGTCCACCAAAAATGGAAAACTGGGGAACGCTTCGGATACAGAGTCCGTGGGCATGAATGTGCGGGTGATTGTGGATGGAGCGTGGGGGTTCGCTGCGTCGTCGGAGTTGGGCCGCGGCGCAGTAGAGAAAACGGCGGCGGAGGCGGTAGCGATTGCCCGCGCCTCGGCACGGGTGAAGCGGGCAGACGTCCAGATTGTGCCCGAGAAAGCGGCGGTTGCCGAGTGGAGTACTCCCTTCAAGATCGATCCATTTTCAGTTTCGGTGGAACAGAATATTGATCTGCTGCTGGCGATCGATGCTGAGTTGCGTTCCGTTGAGGGTGTCACCCTAGCCGAGACAAATCTTAACTTCAGCCGCGAAGAGCAATGGTTTCTTTCATCCGAGGGAGCCGAGATTCATCAGGCGAAGCTCTCGACAGGAGCGGGCTATGCAGCCTACGCGTTTGCGGGAAACGAGATTCAAAAGCGGTCCTATCCAAATTCATTCGGCGGGCAGTGGCAGAACAAGGGGTATGAGCTCATCGAAGAGCTGAAGTTGCTTGAGAATGCGCGCCGGATCGCGGAAGAAGCAGTGGCCCTGCATAAAGCCGACCAATGCCCGGAAGGGAAGTTCGATCTTATCCTCGACAGCTCACAACTGGGCTTGCAGATCCATGAATCTGTCGGACATCCCATTGAATTAGATCGCGTGCTGGGAATGGAAGCAAATTTCGCTGGAACTTCTTTTCTGACGCTCGACAAGCTGTACACGTTGCGTTACGGAAGCGACCTGGTGAATGTGGTGGCCGACGCGCGGCAGGAGCATGGGCCGGGGTTGGGTACGTTTGGATTCGATGATGAAGGAGTAGCCGCACAGTGCACTCCCATCATTACGAATGGACTGTTTACCGGATACCTGAGCTCGCGGGAGACGGCGCACACCATTGGGCTGAACCGGTCTGGCGGCACAGTGCGCGCAGAAGGATGGAACCGGCTCCCCATGATCCGCATGACGAACATCAGCCTGCTACCGGGCGAAAAGCGGTTGAGCCTGGAACAACTGATTGCCTCAACCGATCACGGCATCCTGATGCAGACGAATCGCTCCTGGTCCATTGACGACAAGCGTTACAACTTCCAGTTCGGTTGCGAGATTGGATGGGAGATCAAAAATGGCAAACGGGTGCGTATGTTGAAAAACCCGTCGTACTCGGGCATCACAACGGAGTTCTGGAATTCCCTGGAGGCGATCTGTTCGAAAGATGAGTGGACGCTCTGGGGCACTCCGAATTGCGGCAAGGGACAACCGCAGCAGGTGATGGGAACGGGGCATGGTGCATCGCCCGCGCGTTTTCGCGGAATCAAGATCGGGAGCGCGTTCCAGGGGAACTAGTCAGAAGCGGGTAGACAGAAACTCAGAGTTTAGCGCTGAATGCTGACGAGAGAGCAAGCCGCCGACATTTTCGATCGCGTGAAAAAGTTCTCTTCTGCCGAGGCGGTTGAGGTGCTTTTCTCCGGGGGACGCTTCGCGCTTACGCGATTCGCAAACAACACCATTCATCAGAATGTCTCTGAGGAGAACCACGTAATCTCCGTGCGAACCGTGTTCGACGGGCGGACGGCGCGTGCGATTACAAACAAGTTCGACGATGAGAGCCTGCGTCAGGCGGTGCAGGCTTCGGAGCGCCTAGCCAGGGTGCAACATTCAGATCCTGACCTTTTACCCATGGCTGCGCCCAACGAGGCGGCCGGCAGCGCGACCGGGGGCCCTGCGCCCCAACCTGCACCTGCGCGCCACTTTGCAGAGACTGCCGCAATCACGCCGGAGCTTCGCGCGGAGGGCGTTAGAAACATCGTCGTGGTTGCCAATCGCCATTCGCTGACTACTGCGGGAATTTTCTCCAGCGGTGAATCGTTCGAGGGTATTTTCAATTCCCGCGGCTTGAGCCAGTGGCATACGCAAACCTCAGCCGAAGTATCCATCACCATGCTCGCGCAAGATTCTTCCGGATGGCAAAAGTCGAACTCGCCGAGCGTGGCCAATCTGGATCCCTTGCGGCTAGCTGAGACCGCCGCCCAAAAGGCGGTGGAGTCGGCTCATCCGCGGGAGATCCCGGCAGGCAAATATACCGTCATCCTGGAACCCTCTGCGGTGCTCGACATTGTTGGCTTTATGTTCTGGGACTACTCAGGTATGGCAATTCTGGACCAGCGCTCGTTCCTAACGGCCAGGATCGGCCAGAAATTGTTCGGCGAGAATATCACGATTTGCGACGATGTCGCCCACCCCTTGCAATCAGGATCGCCATTCGATGGCGAAGGTATCCAGCGTCAAAAGGTGGAACTAGTCAAAAGCGGCGTGGTGAAACGCGTGGTCTATGCGCGCGCTACGGCGCAGAGGATGAAACGCTCGGAGCACAAAAACTCGGTGGGGCCGATCGAGCCCACCGGCCATGGGTTTCCTCTGCCTAACGAAATGGGAGAGATGCCGCTGAACATTGTCTTTGCACCCGTCGATGATTCGCAGAGCGTTGAGCAGATGATCGCGTCAACTGAGCGCGGCATCCTGGTCACAAGGCTGTGGTACATCCGCGAAGTTGAACCCTTTGAGAAGATGTTGACGGGAATGACGCGCGATGGAACTTTCCTCATCGAGAACGGACGGCTGCAGGCTGGTGTGCGCAATTTCCGCTTCAATGAAAGCCTGCTTCATATGCTGTCCAGCGTAGACGCGATGAGTCAGCCTGTCCGAGCATCCGGCGAAGAATCCTTCGACATGGTAGTGCCCGCTATGAAGGTGCGGGAGTTCAACTTCACGGAAGTGACGAAATTCTAAAGCAGTACTTACGATCAAGTAGCCACCGTTCAGCCTCGCACCGGTAATTTGCGCGTTCTAAACGCCTTCCCAGACACTGGGCTCAAACGAAATCTGCTCTCCGATACTTGCCGGGAATTCACCCGGAATTGACCGCGATTCGTCCGCATCCGCAGGGGAGTTCCGGGATCAATTTCGACCTTCTTGTTCGGCTGTAATCCATTCAAAGGGAAGCGTTTAGCTCCGCTTGTTCCATGACTTCGGTAACTTTGTTTGGAGAATTTCGGGGTGTACCCTCGCGGTGTGAGTTAGAGAAGTTCGGTTGGCAAGAGCAGCCGAAAGGCAAGAACGATTTGGCAGCAGCAACGAAAACCGCAATGGCCGAGGACGAGATGAACATCGGACACTACGATGACATGCAGAGTGCTCCACGGTTTCCACTGCATCTGGCAGCGTCGGTGAAAGCGCAAGGCGCAGCCTATTCGGCGGAGACGGAGAACATTTCTGCCAACGGCGTGCTGTTTGCGATGGACAGCGACGTCCCCGTCGGGTCGCTGGTGGATTTCACCATCATGCTGCCCGCGGAAGTGCTGGGCGGCCGGCAGAACGTGCAAATCGATTGCCGGGGCCGAGTGGTGCGCAGCTTTGAGGATCGCGGCCGGCGCGGCGTGGGCGTGGTCATCGATGAATATCATTTCGAGCGAGCGTAGGAAAGAATGGCTACCATTCCGGTTGGCGTAGAAGAAAATTTCGGAGCAGACGACGGTAAAGGACAGTTCGTCCGAGTGATCGTGGCCGACACTCAGGCGATCTTCCGCGCAGGCTTGCGAAAGATCTTCGCGCTGGAAGACGATATCCGGGTGGTCGGCCAGGCCGAGACGCTGGGCCAGACCCAGTCCGCCGTGACAAAGTTTTCCGCTGACATCCTCATCTTCGAGTCAGCGCTCACGCCGAATCCGGTGGAAGCGATTATTGAATTAATGCGTCAGTATCCGCAATTGAAGATGGTCGTGGTCACTCCGGTTCCAGATGAACAGTTGACGCTTGAGTTGTTCCGCCGTGGAGTGCACGGAGTCATCTCACGCGAGGTTGAACCCGAAGTCATGGTGGACTGCCTGCGAAAAGTTGTTTCGGGCGAGAGTTGGCTCGATCCTCAGGGAATCCGCTGGGTCATGGAGGCCTATCGCAGTCAAGCCACGCGGCCCGCGGGAGCACGCTCCAAGGTGCAACTCACGCCCAAAGAGTCACTGATCGTCTCCTGCGTGACTCAGGGAATGAAGAACAAAGAGATCGCGCTGCGCGTGGGCACGACCGAGCAGGTGGTGAAGAACTATCTGCGCAAGGTCTACGATAAGCTTGGCGTGGCGGACCGGCTGGAACTGGCGCTCTACTGCTTGAATCACCACGTGGTGGACAACACCAAAGTCCCTCCGCTTCCAACCTCAGCACCGGCGGCGAATGCCGCTGCAGCGGGAGCCTCTGCATCGGGTAGTTCTCAGCCCGTATCCACTTCTCCCTCAGCTGCCGATCCTGCGACGAAACTGCAGTAGCCGCCCTGGCAAGTTGCGGTTCCGTCAGTTCACCCATAGAATCAAAAAGAAGCATTCCGCCGCGTACGTGTGGATGAGTCCTCGTCAGTACCCCCGACCGATACGCCGGAGAGATGGCCGAGTGGCTGAAGGCGCACGCTTGGAAAGCGTGTTTACTCGAAAGGGTAACGTGGGTTCGAATCCCACTCTCTCCGCCA
>JAICJP010000403.1 GCA_025928375.1 Candidatus Sulfotelmatobacter sp. | reverse complement strand
GCGTACGAAGTCGCTGCCCGTTTCGCGCCCAGCCGGTCCTGCGCCCAGCGCATATCGGTGAGAAGATGATTCGGCTGCATCGACGCAATGACCTTCAGTTGCTTGAACTCGCTGATCTGAGCCGGGGTCGTGACCTGCGCGTGTTCGATGCGGAGCCGGAAGTCATCACCCCGATTGGCCCCTTTTACGCGCGCCACTCTGGCCGCCTTCTCCGCCTGCGAGAAAGCGTCGAGCGCCATCTGCACGCCTTTGTCCCCAATGGCGTGAAACCCAACCTGGAAGCCCGCCAGCACGCGTTCCTTCGTCATCTCGTTCAGCTTGGCGGCATCGTAGCGCGGAATGCCCGAGTTCTTCGGATCATCGGCGTAGGGCTCCAGCATCGCTGCCGTGTGCGAGCCCAGCGAACCGTCCATAAAACCTTTCAGCATTCCCGTATGCAACATCGGGTCCGCCTGCGGGTGCGAATCGCGTTTCCGGGTCAACTCCTCCACGGAGTCATCGAAGGGCAGCCACTCCGAAATCCGGGCCGTGAGTTTCCCCTCTTTCTCCAGTTCTTCGAAGATTTGGAAGTTCTCCCATTCCGGGGAATAGTCCTGCGCGGAGGTGACCCCGTGCTCAGCCAGGTCCGCCAGTGCCAGTTGCAGCGCCTCACGGCGTCGATCATGGTTGGGCTTGGGGATCACTCTGAGTACTGCGTCCTGTGCTGTCTCCCGCAGAATCCCGGTAGGTTCCCCCGTCTGCGTCCGATCTATGTGCCCGCCCTGCGGATCGCGGCTGGCCAAATTGACGCTGCCCAACTGCAAGGCGCGAGTGTTGGCGACGGCAATGTGTCCGTCGATGCGCACCATAAACACCGGATGCCCGTCGGACACTTCATCCAAATCCCAGCGCGTCGGTGTCACCTTGACGGGCCACAGCGTCTCATCCCATCCCGAACCCTCAATCCACTCGCCGGGCTTGGATTGTTCCACTTTCTTGCGCAGGCGCTCGCGAAGTTCGTCCAGCGACTTCACGCCGGTAAGATCGACGCTGAGCTTGGTCATGCCCGCATCATCCAGATGCAGGTGAGCGTCGTTGAACCCTGGCATAACGAAATGGCCGTCCAGATCGATCATCTGCGTCTGCTCGCCTTTGAGTTTCTGCAGATCGGCAAATTTGCCAACCGCCAGAATGCGATCGCCGCGGACCGCGACGGCCTCTTCACGAACAACGGATTGAAAGGCACCCTCGGCCGGGACGCCCGTGTACACGTTAGCGTGCATGAAGATGACGTCGGCCTTCTGCGTGGGTGATTCCTGGCCTGCCACTTGTCCAAAGCTCATCGCTGCGCCAACGATACAAGATAGGATTGCTCCACCCCGGCTCGATCCTGCCCCAAAATTCATTCGCCCACTCCCGCCAGCGCCAGCATGGTCAGCAAAATTCGCTTCAATGCCAGCTCACGTCCATTGGAATCGAACCACTCTTGCAGGGTATGTGCGCCGCCGCCGGACCCGCCTCCGCCAATCGCGATCGCTTCCAGGCCGAGCGACAGCGGGACATTGGCGTCCGTCGATGCCCGCTGTACGTGTGCGGCATTGGAGAGCTGGGCATCCACGGCGCGCACCGCCTGCAGGATGCGCGCGCCCGACTGCAATTCGCCCGCAGGACGGTTGCCGATCACCACCACCTCGCAATTCACTCCAGACGGCCGCTTCTGCGCCGACGATCGCATCTCGGCGGCCATGCTCTCGTCCTCCACCGCGCGGTTCAGAGCGCGGCGAAGCGAATGCTCCAGCCGCTCCATCTCCGCCATCGAAGTCGACCGGATATCCACTTTCATACTCGCCGACTCGGGAATCGAATTCACCGAAGTGCCGCCCCGAATCACCCCGATGTTAAACGTGGTTTTTGGAATGCTGGGAACCGTGGTCGCGCTGAAAGTCTCAATCGCTTTGGCCAGGATCACGATGGGATTGGGCGCGCCGAAATCACTCCAAGAATGCCCGCCGGGGCCGCGCACGATCACTTCAAATCGCCGGCTGCCCAGCGCCTCTGCCACGATGGTGTCGGCACCCGCCCCGTCCAGCACCAACGTATAGGCAATGGAATCCTTCCAGCGCGGGGTAGCAAAAATGTGGCGCATCCCGCGCAGATCGCCTTCCCCTTCTTCTCCTACATTGCCGATAAAAACAAAGGGCAAGGCGTGCCGGACGCGTACGGAGCGCAGCAACGACGCAATCGCCAGCATGGCTACCACCCCGGCGCCGTTGTCGGACACCCCCGGCCCGTAGATCCGGCTGCCTTGCTGTCGAATGTTCAGCGGCGTGTTGGCGGGAAAGACGGTATCGATGTGCGCGCTGAGAGCAACGTATCGCCGCCCAAATCCGGGATGGATTCCAAACACATTCCCCACATCGTCGATGCGAACGTCATCCAGCCCGATCTCGCGAAAGCGCTCTTGCAGCCAGGCCCCCCGCGCCGACTCCCCAAACGGCGGCGCCGCAATCCGCGCCATCTCCATTTGCCACTGCAGCAACTGCGGCTCCTGCGTCCGAAACCAGTTGTATGCCGAACGCACCTCGGGCGATGCGGCCAGACGCGCCACCTCCTGCTGCAGCGAGGGCGTAACGTCGGACATATCCGCGCGCGGGGGATTCGGCGTCATGAGGGTTTGGGTTAGTTTACAACACCGCGAAATCCGCGAAATCCTTAGTAAACACGCGCCCTTTAGCTTTAGTGTCTCTGGAAAAACGTCACTTCGACCATCATCTCCCGTCCACCGGGAAAGCTATCTATCAACATCAGGTAACATGCTACAGCAGGTTACGCTGCACTCATGAATACGGCCCAACAACTATTGCCGGAAATCAATTGGATCGATTTGCCAGACCCGCAGTCGCCCGACCTGGATGAACTCGCGCGCCGCTTCCACCTACATGAACTTCAAGTCGAGGACTGCCGTCATCGACCGCAGCGGGCGAAGGTGGACGAGTATGGGACCTACATGTTCGCGGTCCTTAAACATTTGGTTCCTAAGGGTCAAGAGCCAGAGTTTGACGATTTCGACGTCTTTCTCGGTCCAGACTTTCTCATCACGGTTCATCAGAGTGACTGCGTGTTTCTGGAAAAACTCCGCCGGTGGGTTCAGGAAAACCACGTCACCCGGTTGGACCGCGTCCTTTATGAGATGACAGATCTGATCGTGGACGAGTATCTCGCTTTCCTGGATGACTCATCTGAAAACATTTCGAAGGTGGAATCCCTTGTGCTCGAAAAGCCGGAGCCAGCGGTGCTGCGCGAGATTTTTCAGCTCAAGCGCCGGCTGATCGATTTTCGCCGTAATGCCTCAGGCATGCGCGACATGATGAACGCGATCATTCGCCGCGAGGGCGGCCTCACGGGTGACGATCTCGATCCCTATTTTCGCGACGTGTATGACCATCTGGTACGCGCAGTGGATCTGGTAGAAGCCCAGCGCGACCTGCTCACGGGGTCGCTCGATATCTATCTCTCTGCCGTCGCCAATCGCACCAACGAGGTAATGAAAGTTTTGACAATCTACGGCACACTGGCGGTGCCGCTGGTGGTTATCACAGGATTTTTCGGCATGAACCTGCATTTACCCTGGAACAACAATCCGCACGGTGTGTGGTATGCGAGCGCACTCATGGTCTTTTCGATCGTGGGGGTGCTTTGGTATTTCAAAAGGAAGCGGTGGTTCTGAGATTTGGCCCCTCGAAAGTGGACCCTAACCTCCCGCCCAACTGTCTAGCCCCTTCGGGCATTCACCCGCTCTTCGACTGCCGCAACCAGATTCCTGGTCGCAGGGATGTCGATGTGATGGCGTTCCGCGCCGCGCAAGATCGGTCCCGCGATCGCATCCAGTTCCGGCGTGCGTCCCTGCTCCACATCCTTTTGCATTGAGCTGCGCATGTTGCCCGGCATCTTCGCCAAGCCCGCAATCACGGCTTCGGCGTTCAGTTTTGCGCCCTCAGCCACAGCCACGGCGCACGACTCCCGAATGCAGGCCATGCCCAAATCCCGCCAGTGCGGATCCGACAGAATCTCGCCAGTGCCCTTGTCGGAGGCGGTTGTGGTCAGGG